>DRIG01000053.1 GCA_011052815.1 candidate division WOR-3 bacterium
ACATCCTTTTTCACCTGTTCATAATCAAAAGAGCCGTTCTTCAAATTTTCCGTGATGATCTCACTGCCGATATTCGAGGTCATAATGATAATCGTATTTTTAAAGTCCACGGTCCTGCCCTGGCCGTCGGTCAATCTGCCGTCGTCGAGGAGTTGGAGCAGGATATTGAAGATATCCGGATGTGCCTTTTCAAACTCATCGAGCAGGATTACTCGATAGGGTCGTCGGCGTACCGCTTCAGTGAGCTGACCGCCTTCTTCATATCCCACATAACCGGGTGGTGCACCGATCAAACGGGAAACAGTATGCTTCTCCTGATATTCACTCATATCAATGCGGACCATCGCCTCTTCCGTATCAAAGAGAAATTCGGCGAGTGATTTTGCAAGCTCGGTCTTACCGACTCCTGTAGGTCCCAGGAAGATGAATGAACCGATCGGTCGATTAGGGTCTTTCAAACCGGCGCGTGAACGTCTGATTGCATCGCTGACCGCTGTCACGGCGTCGTTCTGGTCAATCAGCCTCTGATGAATCCTATCTTCCATCTTTAAAAGTTTATCCATCTCCGACTCGACCATCCTGGAGACCGGAATCCCGGTCCACGACGATACGATCTGGGCGATATCCTCTTCAGTCACCCGATCGTCGATGCCGCGCTGTTTCATCCATTCGTTTCTCTTACGCCTGTATTCTTCCTGAATACGGTCGGCTTCGTCACGCAGTTCCGCCGCCTTTTCATAATCACGACGGTCAACCGCCGCCCTGCCTTCTTCACCGAGTTGTTCCAGACGCCGCTCCATCTCTTTCAGTTCTTCGGGCATCGAATAGACTTCTATCCGGGCACGCGCACAAGCCTCATCAATCAAATCGATCGCCTTATCAGGCAGAAATCTTTCGGTTATATATCTATCAGACAACTTGACAGCGGCTTCAATCGCTGAATCATCGATCACCACACCGTGGTGCGATTCATAGCGTTTTCTTAAACCTTTTAAGATCTCTATGGTGTCTTCAAGCGACGGCTCACTGACGAATACCGGCGCGAACCGTCGTTCCAGTGCCGCATCCTTTTCAATATACTTTCTGTACTCATTGAGTGTCGTGGCGCCGATACACTGGAGTTCACCGCGTGCCAGTGCGGGCTTCAGCATATTCGACGCATCGATCGCACCCTCTGCGGCGCCGGCGCCGACAATCGTATGCATCTCATCGATGAAAAGAATTATCTCTCCCTTACCCTTTTTTATCTCATCCATCACCGCCTTTAATCTATCTTCGAATTCACCACGGTATTTGGAGCCTGCAACGAGTGCTCCCATATCGAGCGAAAGTATGCGTTTATCCTTTAATATCTCAGGAACATTCTTCTCCACAATCTTCTGAGCAAGTCCCTCGACGATCGCGGTCTTACCGACACCCGCATCACCGATGAGTACGGGATTGTTCTTTGTACGACGCGACAGCACCTGAATGACACGCTTTATCTCCTTATCCCTTCCAATGACCGGATCAAGCTTTCCCTGTTTTGCAAGGGCGGTGATGTCCCGTGCAAACCTCTCAAGCGCCATATATTTGTTTTCGGCGTCCTGATCAGTCACACGCTGCGAACCGCGGATGGTCTGCAACGCCTGATAGACCTTTTCCTTATTAATTCCGAATTCCCTGAGTAATTTCGCAGTATCCCCTTCCCGTTCTTCAGTAATCGCCAGAAAGATATGTTCGCATCCGACGTATTCATCCTTCATACGCTGTGCTTCACTACGCGCCAGGGTCAACAGATTCTTTACACGCGGTGTGATATAAATCTGAGCGGTCGCACCGCCGTAAACTTTTGGCCTGACATCGAGTGTCGATTCGAGTCGACGCTGGACCGCTTCCGGCATAATATCCATCCGCTTCAATATCTTTCCGAGCAGACCGTCGTCCTGCCTGAGCAATGCCAGGAAGATATGTTCGGTATCAAGCTCTTGATGGTTGTATTCATCAAGGATTTCCTGTGCAAGTGCCAGCGCCTCCTGCGCCTTTTGAGTAAATTTATCGTATCTCATTTCAATATTTAGACAGCATTTCCGTGCTTTTTGTTTATTAAAGGCGAATGGATGAGGGTTAATTGACAAATTATTAAAATAGTATATAATTAAATATGTTGATGGGTATCTACGCGGTACTGGTCCTGCTTTTTCTGCTGATTGGTTACCTGATAACCGAAAGAATTATCCACAAAAAACATATCCAGGCATTACCCATCCGCATCTGGGTCAACGGTTCAAGGGGTAAATCATCCGTGACGCGGCTGATCGCCGCAGGTCTACGGGCGAAATACGAAAAAGTAATCGCCAAGACCACCGGCACCGCCCCCAGATTCATCGTGGATAATACTACAGAATATCCGGTTATCCGACTCGGCCTGGCGAATATCAGGGAACAGATCAGAATATTCAAAAAAGCTATCGAAGAAAGACCCGCGGCAGTGGTACTCGAATGTATGGCTCTCAGACCCGACCTCCAGAAGATTGAATCAAAACAGATCGTAGAGCCGACGGCGGTGGTGATAACCAATATCAGGCCCGACCATCTGGATGTAATGGGTCCGACCGTCAAAGATATCGCAAAGACATTTGTCGAAACCATCCCGAAAAACTGCCCCCTGTTCACGAATGAAGGCGAACTGCTCGAAAAGTTCAAAAAAAAACTTAAACGTCAGAACAGTAAACTGATCAAAGCAGACCCGGAAAAAGTCCCCGACTCCGAAGTAAAAAAATTCCCTTACTGGGAACATAAAGAAAACATCTGCCTCGCCCTCGAAGTCTGCAGATATTTCGGAGTCGAAAAAAAGAAGGCTCTCCAGTATATGCAGAAGGTCACACCCGACCCCGGCGCTTTGAGAAGATACAAACTCAGACTGAACAATCAACAGGTCCTCCTGGTTAATGCTATGGCGGCGAATGACCCGGAATCGACCCATCGAATCTGGAAATCACTCAATAAAGACCATCCAGAAGTCGATATCCTGATCAACTGCCGTAATGACCGGCTCGACCGCTCTCTCCAGATAGCCGAACTCCTCAAAAACCATCTCAACACGGCATCCCGTTATATCCTCACGGGCAGCGGCACCGACATTCTGGAAAAGAGGCTGACAAAGACCTTTGATAAAGACAAGATCGTAAATCTGGGCGGAGCAAAGCCGCACCAGACGGTTGATGCGGTCTCTCAGCTCATCTCCGACGAATCTCTGCTCTTTGCGATCGGCAACACCGTGGGTTACGGCGCTGAACTGATAAAAGAGTTTCTCAAACATCAGGAGGGAAAATGCTGATCGAAGCAGTCGGTCTGGGAATGTTTCTGAGTCTTATCTTAACCGAGACCATTGGATTGGCTGCAGGCGGTATCGTGGTGCCGGGCTATATCGCACTTGTGCTCCATCATCCGCTTCAAGTCGTCAGCACAGTAATCGCCGGTATCATCACTTTTCTCTGCGTCAAATTAATCTCTTACTACACGATAATCTATGGAAGAAGATTATTGATCATCTCGATATTAATCGGCTATCTCATCGCCTACTTCACCAAGCTTTCGCCCCAGCTCGGAATAGACGCCCTGACCCTGAATATCGAAACCGTGGGTTATGTGATTCCCGGGCTGATCGCATACTGGATCGCCCGCCAGGGAATGATTCCCACTCTCGCCGCCATGCTCATAGTCTCCAGCCTGGTGAGGTTCATCATCATCATCATCCACAATGGAGTCGTGCTGCCGTGAAGCGCCGCCAGGGTAAACTCTCCATCATCTCCTTGATAATTGTAAGTCTGATCACCCTGCTGTTGATCTTTCTGGAACTGAACTCAAAGTCAAAGACAAAAGCCGAATACTACAATGAGAAAACAGCCGCAGCCGAACTCACCAGAAAGGCGTTCGAAACGATTCGAGCGGCTGTGGACAGCCTGCACATCGTGATTGACAACATAAACGACCCCAATGAAACCGGACTCATCGGCATTCAATATTCACCGATCACCACGGAGCGCGGTGACCTCACTGCAAAGTTGACCGCGACCAACCCGAATTTCGCGGCGATGATCATCGAACTTCTCAAAACCGCGGGATTGAAAAAGGGTGATACAGCGGCGGTCGCATTGAGCGGTTCGTTACCCGCATTGAACATCGCCGCCCTCTGTGCACTGCAGACCCTCGGAGTGGAACCGATAATCGTCACCTCGGCGGGTTCTGCGATGTGGGGCGCCAATTACCCTGAATTTACATATCTTGATATGGAGGCGCTGCTTCATAAGAAAGGGATAATAAAATACAGGACACGCGCCGCAACCCTGGGAGGCAAGGACGACATCGGCAGAGGGCTTAGTCCTGAAGGACGTGAATATCTCACCACCGCGATCCAGAGAAACGATATAAAATTTCTGGAAGCCGACAACCTGGAGAATGCGCTCACAAAAAGGATGGAGTTCTACGGCAGATACAAAAACATAAAACTTTTTATAAACATTGATGAATATCCTACACCCCTGATGGGGAAAGATGCACCGAACGGATTTATCGCTCCCCACAGAATAAAAAACGGAACAGGTGTCATCCCGCAATTCTCTAATAAAGGAATCCCGGTCGTCAATCTCGTAAATATCAACCGGCTCGCCGAGAAATACAGATTACCGATCGCCCCCATTCCGATGCCTGATATCGGAGAAGGCAGGCTCTATTATGAGTACAGATATTCAGTAAATCAGGCGGTTGTCTCACTTGTGATACTTTTAATCATACTGTTCATACTTTTAAGGTATGACATTGAATATTACATAGCAAGGAGAAAAAATGGTTAAACTTTTGATATTGTTATGTGTATTTTCACAGATAAAAAATATCGAGCCTGATAAAAAATGGGAGATAGAAATCATCACCAGGAAGACCCAGACATACCGCCTTCTGACAAAAAAGGAACCGGTGACATTCACGGTCGAAGGACCCACTTATCTCCGGGTGTATACGAGAATCTTCTGGCCCGATGCATCGAAGAACGACCAGATATACAAAATCATTCTCCAGGAAAATGAAACCGATGAAAGAATCCTCACCTTTGAAACAAAGATATCCGAAAGCACGAAAGATAAAAAAGGACACTCCATCAGCAGGTGGCGTTCATTCTATATCAATGTCCCCGACGGAATAAACAGGTATAAATTAATCCACTGGTCTTCACCCCTTGATACAATCCTGTTGAAATTCGCCTATGAATCGCCCAAAAGATGGGTGGACGTGCCCGCCACTGAATACAACTCGATACTTGAGGTAATCGAGGAAGAAAGGATTGTGAAATACTACGAATTAAAGAAAGACAAAGAACTGCTCCTTAAATTGAACGGACCTGTCAAGCTGAAGGTTGTGTCGCGATTGAATTATGACGAAACCCTGCTCGGAAAACAGACCTATACCATCCTGGTGGAAGACAACGGCAAGGAGACCGATTTCCCCCTGAAATGCTACAAATCAGAAACCATAAGCTATAAAAACAGAAAAGAGATCGTGCCGTCCAACGGACGGAATTTCTACCTGAATCTCGATCGGGGTCTGCATACCCTTAAATTCAAACTGAGAGGCACGGTTGCAAGCAGCGCATCATTAAGATTTTTAATCGAGGAAAAATGAATATCATCGTCTTTATATTGGGCGTCTGGGACTATTCATATACGTTTGCCATAGATTGTGTATATGACAACAATATCTTCGCCTATTCGCAGAACTATATTGAAGATTTTCTCGCGCAGACCAGGCCCGAGCGGTTTCCCTTTGAAACATACGATGATTTAATCACCGCCTCCCGCCTCAATCTTCTCATAAGAAACCGCTTCTTTGGAAAAAGAACCACGACCTTTAACATCGGTGTCGCACTCAACCATTATCTCATAAACCAGCAGAAGGATTTCCAGAAGCTGGATATCGGACTCAGACAGTCGTTCGGTAAATCCGCAGTGAAGTTGTCATATCGGCTCATTCCCGAATATCTAATCCGCTATTACAAAAATCCCAGAAGTCAAAATACGGAATATATCGGATGTTCGGTGAACTACCAGACCGTGTCCATGAAATTTTCTCTCTTCCACTTCTCCCCTCTTCTCTTTCACCTGACCTACAGGCTGAAATCCGATGACTATACAACGGAATTCGATCGATACGACGCCGTCATCCACACCGGTAAGGTGAATATGGAATTCAAATTGTCCAGAAGATTCAGCCTGAGCAGCGCCTATGAATTCAAGGTCTCAAAAACAGACTCGGGTTCGAATTCCGGGACAGGAACCGACCCTGTTCCTGACGGCGATTACCAGAGCCAGACCGCCGGTATGGGATTCGACCTTGAAAAGAAACTCGTGCTGCCTGCAGAATTGTCGATTTATTATAAATATAATTTCATGAATTTTTCAAGCGGCTCAATCCTTGATTCACTCCACTACAGCAGGCAGGACCACATTCACCTGCTGGTGTTTGCTGTGAAATTCAGATTATCACCGGGTTTGCGTCTGGGAATTTCCTATACAAGACGGATACGTAAAGCCACCTCCCTGCTCTTTTCAGAGATCGACCGAATAAAGAATTATGACAAACACCGCATCAAAACAGGAATAGAGTTTTACTATTAGGAAACAAAAAATGAAGATAATCTTTTATATCATATTTCCAATCATATTTTTGACGGTCCTGTGCGGCAGGCCCGAAGTATCGGAGACTGCTGAGCCGACCTTTGAAATCATCGGAGTGTGTGCGCTTCCCGGCTATTCCCAGGACATTGATATAAAAGGTGATTTTGCATATGTCGCCGATGACCAGGGCGGCCTTCAGATCATCGACATCACTTCTTCTGAAAATCCCCGTGTTGTCGGAGAATATGAAAGTGAAAAGAGTATCGTGGGCGTGGCTGTAAGGGATACATTCGCATATCTCGCCGTATATCATAACCAGGGCGGAATAAGGGTGATAAATATCGCAGAACCGGAAAATCCGTTCTTTGTGGGAGAAGATAACTG
>DRIG01000054.1 GCA_011052815.1 candidate division WOR-3 bacterium
AACAAAATAATCGCTCTGCCCATCATTCCTCCTCTTAAGTACCGATCATATATTTTTCATATAAGTTCTTGATGAATTCGGCTCTTTCGACTTCAGTAAGTTCTTCAACCGCCTCATCCAGTTCAGGAGACAGATAATCCTCCACCTTGGACATATCATCAATCAGTTTGTCATCAACCACACCGCTGAGTCCCAGCTCGGCGATCTCTCTGTCCTCAAGCAGGGTCGAGAAAGGAACAGTCAACTCCACGGTGTTATCATTTCGATTGAGAAATATAATGATGACCAGCGCGGCGGCAGCCGACGCAAGAATACGCAGAACCCCTGAAACAGAGAATCGGTGTGCGGGTTTCAATCTTATCTCTCTCCGTCTCAAACCATCAAGCAGGCCTTCGAAAAATTCGTTTTCAGGAAGTTGAACTTCATCATATTCTAAAACACTGTAGAGCCCTTTCAGTTCTTTTAACTCTGCACGACATCTCCCGCAGAATTCCAGATGTTCATTGAAGATGCGGTTTTCTTCTTCGGTTAAATTTCCTTCCACGTAGTCGATGAGCTTTCTTTTAAACCGCTGACATAACTTCATACCCATTCCTTTAATAAAATCCTCAATTTATTGACGGCATGATGATGGTTCGCCTTTGCAGCACCCGTGGTAATACCCATAATCTCACCTATCTCAGCAAAGGTATAACCGTCGTAGTGATGGAGAATAAAACAGAGCCGCTGCCTTTCGGGTAATCTGGAAAGGGCATTATCAATCGCAA
Organism: candidate division WOR-3 bacterium; assembly: GCA_011052815.1. Classification (NCBI taxonomy): domain Bacteria; kingdom Pseudomonadati; phylum Caldifarciminota; species Caldifarciminota bacterium. Next base: position 768 of record DRIG01000054.1, read on the forward strand.
TCTTCATTCTCACCCTCTGTTCCATCGACCCGGTGTTATGAACGGACTCGTAATGGAGTTCAGGGGCTTTTTGCCGTCGCTTAAAAGAAAGACAGGTATTAACCGCAATTCTGTAAACCCAGGTGAAAAACTTCGATTTTTCGTTGAATTTAGTAAGATTATGATAAATTTTTTTAAAGACATCCTGAGTAAGTTCACGAGCATCCGCATCATTCCTGGTAAAACGGTAACATATCGAGTACAACGACACCCGGTATTTTTCGAAGATACGGTCGAACGCCTTTTCGTTGCCATTCTTAAATTCTCTAACCAATAAAATATCTTCATCGCCATTCATTATATTTGGACGCTCGGTGATAAGAAAATGGTTTAATCCTCAGTTCTCTTCGTCGGCATAAGGTTCGAACTGCTCTATCTCTGCGCCGCAGACCGGGCAGACCCATTCCTCAGGCAGCTCTTCAAACGAAGTGCCTGAAAGAATACCGTTGTCAGGATCCCCGAAACCGGGATCATAAATATAACCGCAAACAGTGCATTGCCATTTGCCAATCATATTCCTCCTTTTTAAACACCAAATTCTATTAAAAAAATATGATGTGTCAAGGTCTTAATTGAGACTCGTAAAGCTCCTTGTATTTAACCGCGGATTTCTCCCAGGAAAAATCATAGCCCATACATTTTTCAGAAAGGGTTTTCAATAAACGAGGCTCTTTGTCGTACAGGGTATATGCCTTTGACAACGCCTGCAGCATCTCTTCAGCCGAATATCCTTCAAATAAAAAACCGTTACCGGAATTATTCCGGCGGTCGAACTCTTCGATGGTGTCGGCGAGTCCACCGGTCTTCCGAACGACGGGTACGGTGCCGTATCTCAAACTTATCAACTGCCCAAGACCACAGGGTTCATATCGTGACGGCATAAGGAAAAAATCAGAACCGGCGTAGATCCGATGCGCCAGTCTGTTATCGAATCGTATATTGAGGGAGACCCTGCCGGCATACCTGCTGGCAAGCGCACTCAGTGACTTCTGATACTTTTCTTCTCCAGACCCGAGGATGATGAGGTTGAAACCCATATCGAGGATCGAATCGAATGCATCTATGATGATATCGAATCCTTTCTGTTCTGCAATCCTTGAAATAATACCGAGAAGCGGAGTACTGTTTTTCAAATCATGCTCTTTTATAAGCGCCGACCTGTTCTTCTGCTTCCCATCGTAGTCATTATAAAGATGGTAAATCAACGGATCGGTTTCAGGATTCCACGTTTTATAATCGATACCATTGATGATTCCGAAAAGGTTTTCTTTTCTTTTCCGCAGCACACCGTCGAGGCCGAAACCGAGTTCGGACGTCTGGATCTCCTTTGCGTAGTTCTCTGAAACCGTCGTGATAATATCACTGTATAATATGCCGGCTTTAAGAAAATTAATTTTGCCGTAGAACTCCAGTGATTCGGGAGTGAAGTAGTCTCTGGCGAGTCCAAGCAAAGGGAATTTTTCAGCTGGGAACAGACCCTGATACCCGAGGTTGTGGATGGTAAAAACTGTTTTCACGGATACTTTTTCAAGCTTCAAATAGAGCGGGAGCAAAGCACTCTGCCAATCATTACAGTGCACGATATCAAAACTTTCATCTTCTGTTATATACCGGCTCATCGCTTTACAGAAAAGAGTAAACCGTTCACAATTGTCCGGATAATCGCCTTTTTCCGAACCATAGATTCCATCCCGCAGGAAAAACTCAGGACAGTCGATGAAATAAAAATCATCTTTTTTATGGATACCGACGTGATACTTCTTCGTAATATCGACTTCGATATCTTTCACGAATGTCGTACCGCTGATTCCTTTATACTTCGGAAGAAAAATTTTCGTCTCGATACCGAGTTTCTTGAGATAAAGAGGCAGGGTACCGGCTACATCGGCAAGGCCGCCTGTCTTTGCATACGGAACTGCTTCGGACGCAACAAAGGCGACCTTCATAAAATATTCTTGAGGTAAGCGGCTGAATCCTCAGGCCCTGTCGGATTTATATAAAAACCGGTCCCCCATTCAAAACCGGCGATGTGGGTAAGCACAGGAATGATCTCCAGATGATAATGATAGAACTCGATTCCTTTAAGGGTTATGGGAGTCGTGTGAATCACATAGTTGTACGGCGGAATATTAAGGGCTTTTTTTATCCGCATGAGACAATCTTTTAATATGGAAGCGAGATCATCAAGTTCCTCCTCAGTTGCATCCTCGAAATTCGAGATGTGATTGCGCGGCAGAATCCAGGTTTCAAAAGGAAACCGCGGTGCAAACGGGCAGATAAGTATAAAGGAATTGTTCTCACTGATCAACCTTTTGCGCTCTTTTGTTTCCTGAACCACGATATCACAGAAGATGCACCGTTCCCGATATTCGAAATAACGCCGGGCACCGTCCATCTCTTCCATCACCCTCTTGGGAATGATGGGGGTCGCAATCAACTGGGAGTGGCTGTGTTCGAGCGACGCACCCGCCGCAGCCCCGAAATTCTTGAAGATCATCACATATCGAAGCCGCTGGTCTTTTTTCAATTCGAGCAGTCTTTTCTGATAGGCGTATATGACATTTTTGAAATCAACGAGAGGCAGGTCTGCAAGGTCCATTGTGTGGTCAGAGGTTTCAATAATGACTTCATGGGCGCCGATTCCGTTCATTCGGTCGTAAATGCCCTCTCCGCGTCTGCTTATCTCTCCGTCGATCGCCAGGGCGGGGAATTTATTGGGAATGACCCGAAGAGTCCAGCCCGGTGTATCAGGTTCTGTTCCTTCCTTGCGATAGGCGAAGACTTCAGGCGGGGTCGCCTTTTCATTTCCCGGACAGAAAGGACAGGATTTAGGAGAAACGACCTTCTTTTCAGGAACGGCTTTAAAATCCTTGGGGCGTTTCGCCCGCTCGGTGGAGATAATAACCCAACGACCCAGAACAGGGTCTTTGCGCAATTCAGGCATTATTTATTTTCTTTCTTTTCTTCATCCTCTTTTTTCGTCTCTTCTTTCGGCTTCTCCTCACTTAAAAATATTTCGATCTTTGCTTCCGCTTTAATCTTTTCGATGAATTCATTGGCGACGTCCCGCTGTTTCTGTCGCAGAAGATTCGTCTCAATGCTCTTCTTCACCTCTTCAAATGTTCTGTAAGAAGCCGGATTATGTTCAACAACCGTCAGGATGGTATATGTGGAATCATCCGCTGAAAAGACCTTGCTAATTTCACCGGGTTCAAGTTTAAAGGCAATCTCTTCATACTTTTTCGGTTTCATTCCTCTTCTGATCGTACCGGTGACACCTCCCCGTTTTGCAGTCGGCGCCTTTGAATGTTCCCGAGCCAGAGAATCGAATTTCTCCGGAGTCTGCTTCAGAATGGTCCGCAGTTCCTCAGCAAGAGGTAGTGAGTCGACCACAATCTCTTTGCAGCGCACGATCTCGGGAATCTTGAAATCCTCCTTATGTTCTTTATAAAAATCCTTTACTTCCTGGGAATCCACAGACACCGCTTCAACGACCACTTTCCGATATAGACCGCTCTCCATCAGTCTCTTCCTGGCGTCTTTCAACTTGGCGATATAACCGTCGTTCAGGAAATACTTATGGCGCTCTCCGAATTCAAGTTTCAACTCGTCGTCGATCATCTTATCGAGCAATTTCTTGAATTCCTCTTCACGGGACAAATCGGTCTTGGCGAACTGCGGTTGTGAGGCATTCCGCACCTCAACATCCTTATACAGAATTTCACGCCCATTGACCACTGCGACGACCCTGTCTTCGGAAAGGATGGAATCGTTTTCCACCTTCTTTGAATAGATTTTGATCTTCGCCCTCTTCCTCAACTTCTTCAGGAATTTTTTCTCAACCTTTTTAAGATTTTCCGCTTTCAACGCCGTCTCAATCTGGTTCTTCACCTCTTCGAACTTACGGTAACGTTTCGGTTTATGGTCGGTCACGATATAAATTCCGAACTTATCATCAAAAGGAATTACTCCTATGACTTTATTCAATTCAGCCTTAAACAACGCCTTGTCGACAGGCTTGGGCCGCACCCCTTTGTATACGATTCCCATATTACCGCCGCTTGCTTTACTGCGGGCGGTGGAATACAACTTTGCGAGTGAATCAAAACTCGCGATATCCTTCTTGAGAGAATCAAGGAGAAACTGCGCCAGACTATCTGATTCCACTACAATCTCTTTACCCCTCACCTGTTCGCGAATCATGTAATTCTTTCTGTTCTTATAGTAGTACTTCTTCATATCCTTTTCCGAAGGTTTCGATTTCTCAATCACTTCCGTGGCATACACCTCATCAAGGAGTAGTGACCTTCTTGAATTCGACATCTCCTCTTTAAAGAGTTCTGTCTTGGGTATCCCGTAATTCAATGCATTCTCATAAAGGAGTCTTTGAAGTATCATCTGGTCAAGCATCGCTTTTTCATCCTTGCGGGCGAACGGCGATCTCTTACCCAGCTCTTCATCCAGTTCCAGACGGGTGATCTTATAGCCGTTCACCAGTGCAACATATTCCTGATAATTTTTCTTAAAACACCGCTCTACACCGTTCAATGCAAAAGAGTCGAGCGGCGCCTTACGATATTTGGTCGCCACGACCTCATACGCCTTTGCGGCATCAAGATAATTTTCATTCAATTCACAGGCTAATGCAAGGCGGTAATACAGCCAGCCGTCTTTTTTCTGATATTTCTCAGTGAGTTCTTTATAAAGCTTCACCGCCTCGTCATAATCCTGCAGTTTATCCAGATAAATGTCAGCCCTTTCGATCTCCCACTTATAGGTATCTCTACCACGGGAAATCATTTCTTCACAATACTGGAGTGCTTCATCATATTTTTGCTCCATAATGAGATTGATATAATCTTGCGGCAGAGCCATAAATAAGAGTAATATCAAATTCATTGTACCTCCTTTTTTATTTTACTTATTCTATATAAAAAGGAGTATTTGTCAATATCCCTTTCCCCCCTGTCATTCTGAGCGAAGCGAGGAATCTCCCTTCCTTTTGCTCTTCGCCTTATGTTCTATGCTCTTTACCCTTTACAAAATTTTGATAATGAATATAATTACGCAGTATGGATGCGATCAAACTGGCGAATATCTATCGCTCGTTCAAAAGCCATTTCTGGCAGAAGAAAAAAGTGGTCCTGCACGATATCTCGTTGAGCGTCAAACAGGGTGAGATATTCGGTTTTCTCGGACCGAACGGCGCCGGAAAGACGACGACGATCAAAATCATAACCGGCTTGATCAGGGCGGATTCAGGCAGCGCCATGATACTCGGTTTTCCGGCGGCTTCAATCGAGGCAAAAAAGAAAATAGGGTTTCTTCCGGAATCACCGTACTTCTATGACCACCTGACCGGGTACGAGTTTCTGAAAATCCACGCATTACTCGGGAATTATACTGATTATAAAGAAAAGGTTTATCATCTTCTTGAAAAAGTGGGGTTAAAGGACGCCGTGCATCTACCCCTGCGTAAATACTCACGGGGAATGCTTCAGCGCATCGGCATTGCCCAGGCATTGATCGCAGAACCGCAGATTCTCATTCTCGATGAGCCCCTTACCGGTCTTGATCCGATCGGCAGAAAGCAGATAAAAGAATTGATTTTAGAACAAAAGGCACAGGGAAAGACGATATTCTTTTCATCACATATCTTACCAGACGCCGAAGCGGTTTGTGACCGAATCGGTATCATCATCAATGGTAGAATAATGAATGTCGGTGAGTTGAATAAATTCTTAAAGAAAGGACTTAAAACCGATGAAATTTCGTTGGAAGATTGGTTTGTTGACCAGGTGAAAGTAACTGAAGAGAATAAGGAGAAAAAAGATGCATAGACTGCGGGCAGTGATAGAAAATACATTCAAAGAAAGTCTGCGCCAGAGGATCTTACTCCTCCTGATCGTCTTCAGTCTGATGCTCATCATCGTCTCGATCTTTCTTGAACCGTTCGCCCTCGGTGAATCACCCAAAATACTGCGCGACCTGGGTCTTGCCGCGATGTCCCTGTTCGGTGTACTCGTCGTCATCATCATCGGCTCCACCCTTATTCACAAAGATATTGAAAAACGCACGATATACACGGTTATATCAAAACCCGTTAAACGGAGTGAAATAGTGCTCGGTAAATTCGCCGGTCTGTTTTTGCTCATCACCGTAATGGTCTGTTCCATGGCGATAATCCAGCAGATTATGCTCCTGCTCTATGAAGGTTCTTTCGACCCCCGGCTATTTATCGCGCTTCCATTCACCCTCCTGGAAATCAGCGTGCTCCTGGGAATTCTGTTGCTCTTTTCCTCGTTCTCTTCACCGACCCTGACCGCGATAATGGGAATCCTGTTCTTTATCATCGGTCATGCCCTGCCCGATCTGAAGGTCTTCGCTGATCAGGCGAAATCCGCGGCATTGAAATATCTCGCCTATATCTTCTATTATATCCTGCCCAATCTGGAAAATTTCAATCTGCGCAGCGAACTGGTTTATAGGCTGCCGCTATACGGAGACCAACTCCTCTTTTCTCTGTGTTATGGTATCATCTATACTGTCTTTCTTCTCTATCTCGCCACTCTTATCTTCGAGAAACGGGAATTCAAGTAATCCAATGATGTTGACAGCCATTTATTTCTTAATATACTTTAATATATGAATTTGAAAAATATTTTTTCACGATATCCTATTATCACTGTTTATCTCTTCGGCTCTCGCGGACGAGCCGATGAAAACACCGAAAGCGATTATGATTTCGGAGTTTTGTTGCACCCTGAAATAAACCCTTCAAAATATAGCGAAATCAAGTTTTCTCT
>DRIG01000055.1 GCA_011052815.1 candidate division WOR-3 bacterium
AGTTACCACCTCACTGTAAGTCCCTGAAAGATGTTTTCTGCCTCCACCAATACCGCCGAGTAGATGGCTATAATCGAATTACCTGGCAAAACAAAAAAATCAAAATACCAGTCTTCGTCCCTCAAGGCAGTTTGATTGAATTACATATTATTCCACATCCGGATAAAAAAGAAATCCGCATCTGGTGTAAAAACCGCGTTGTGAAAGTGATCTATTACAAAACCTGAAAAACCAATATCTAAACGCTTAAAATACAAAAAATAGTCCAGTTTTATCTTTTAACCCAGTCCAGTTTTATCTTTGAGTTAACATTACTGCTTGATGGGGGTTGATGGATCAATATTGAATGTTGAGATTTACCACCATCATTTTCTTATTTTGTCAATTGACAAAATGTGAAAATGATAAACTGATTCAACCAACCTCGGTTTTCTTAATTTAAATAAGGCGCTTTTTGAGGTAAAACCACCCCTTGACAAATTTGCTATTATCTGTACAATATTTCAGATAATGGACAAAAAAGGGTATAAAGTGAAATGAAATTTATGGATGTTTATAAGACGCTGGAATCAAAAAAGCTCTTTTTGTTTTCGGGTGATGATCTATTATTATTTTATCCAGACGATACAACCCAAAATTTGAGAAAGCTCTTGTATCGGTGGAAACGCAAAGGCTGGATCATTTCTTTGAAAAAAGGTCTGTATGAAATCGTATACCCAAAACGGTTAAATATTCCTGACCTTTATATTGCCAATAAGATGTATCAACCGTCCTACGTTTCCCTGGAAACCGCCCTGTCTTACTACAGTATTATTCCCGAAGTCTCAATGGCTGTAACCTCGATCACCACTAAACCAACCAGGTGTTATAAAAATAGTCATGGTCTCTTTCTCTATCATACCGTAAAACCGGAATTGTTCAAAGGATATACTGTCGTGGAAATCCAGGGCTTTTCAATCCTTATTGCCGAACCAGAAAAAGCATTCATCGATTATCTGTATTTCCAGACATATCGTAAGAAGAAATTCCAATTACCAAATCGGCGATTTGACCGTGAAAAAATCAAAGCACTGGAACGAAAGAAGTTAAACGAATATGCTGCATTATATCATCTGGATGTAGGAGAAATTTATGCTAACCTATGATGCACTGTTAGAACAGGCGAAATTACGGAATATGCCGCTTGATAAAATTAGAGGCATCCTGCGTGAATATTTGCAGATCTTAATGCTCAAGCACTTATATCGAACTGACGCCGGAAGAAATCTATACTTTACAGGCGGCACTTATCTAAGATTAGTACATGGTTTGAAAAGATTCTCTGAAGACCTTGATTTCAACTCAAACAAAATTAAAAAGAAAAAATTTGAAGAACTCTGTAATAAAATTATGATTGAGTTGAAAAGATCAGGGATCAAAGGTGAAATAAGTTTTTCACATTGGGGTCATATCCTGGTCACCAAATTTAATTTCCCTGATCTTGAACGATCTTATGGCATCACTACGAAATATAGACGAAAACAGGGATTATTAATCAAGCTCGAAGTAAACCTTCCTGAATGGAACATCAACCCTGAAACTGAAGTGCTCTCTGGATATGGAGAAATATTTCCGTGTATTTGTACACAAAAGAGTACCTTGTTTGCCGACAAGATCGACGCATTGCTAAAAAAAAGAATGGCCAGACATCTTTACGACATCATATTTATGTTATCGCAGAAATTTACGGTTGATCAAAAAACTCTTAAAGAACTTGGTTATAAAGACGAGCCGTTTCAAGTTCTTCTTAGCGGTATTAACAATTTCTCAAACATTGAACTAAAAAAACAAGCAAATATCTTAAGACCCTTTCTGTTCGACGAGCAGGAATCAGAACTCATCATCAATGCAAAGTCAGTAATTGAAAAGTTGATTCATAAATATCCGTAGCTTATAGTTGGGGTCGCTTACAAAAAAACTGTTGATTTTTCTGACTTCTGGAGTATAATAAAAAGGTTGAGGAGAATAAGTTGCTCAAGTCATATTTGAGAAGAATACATGAAATAACAGATCTTGGTGATGCAAAAGAAGCCAGAAAGCGGTGTTTGTATGCCTTTCAGAAAGATCCGCCATTAGAGATGAAGAAGTGGACAGCATTAAAAGCAGTACAGCGTATTGAACACCAAAGAAAATTGAAAAAGCATTCAAAGAGGTTGAAATGTCCAGACCTGACCCTATTTTTCGGAGGTTAAAAAATGATGGTTATAAACGCTGGTAAGTTTTTGCCAAAAAATAGCCGATTTTTTCAATTTCGGTAGCGACTATTAGTATATGTGAGGAGGAGTTGTGAAAACAATCATCTATTTTACGATTATATTGCTTTGTTTTATGCTCTTTGCTTTTGCTCAAGCGCCAGACACTCTTTGGACAAGGACATATGGAGGACCCGCAAATGACATGGGTTATTCTGTCCAAGAATTAAATGATGGCGGTTTCATAATAGCTGGATGGACACAATCCTATGGGGCAGGTGGACAAGATGTTTATCTGGTAAAAACTGATGCCAGCGGTAATGTTCAGTGGGAAAAAACGTACGGCGGTCAATATGAAGAGATGGGATGGTCGGTGATCCCAACCATTGATGGTGGATACATGATTGCAGGATATACATACTCCTTCGGCAATGGAAATGGAGATATGTATTTAATCAGGACAGATTCTCTTGGCGACACGTTGTGGACAAGGACCTATGGTGGTGATTCAACTGATTTGGCATTTTCCCTGATCGCTGCATCAGATAAAGAATTCGTTCTTGCAGGACAAACCTGCACCTGGGGAGCTGGCTACAATGATGTCTATATCGTGAAAGTTGACAGCATGGGAAATCTTATTTGGCAGAAAACATACGGAGGTCCTGCCCGCGAATCAGCCTATAGCATACAACCCACGTATGATGGTGGATATTTAATTGCCGGTTATACCACTTCTTTTGGCAGTGGCGGCGAAGATGCTTACGTTATAAGAACAGACAGTAATGGTGATTCATTATGGACACACACGTATGGTCATTCTGGCCATGACCTGATATCAAAAGCCGAAACTACTTCTGACTCAGGATATGTTCTGATTGGATACACTGAATCGTATGGAGCTAGTTATGGTGATTATTTCCTTGTTCGTGCCAATAGAAATGGGGATACCTTGTGGGTCAGGAATTATGGCGGAGAATTGAGCGAATGGGGGTATGTAATCAAAGAAACTGCCGACGGTAATTATGTTCTTGTAGGATGGTCTGATTCCTATTATCCGCCCAATGGTTCTAATATCTATTTTATGAAAATCAATCAGGGTGGTGATACCCTGTGGACAAAACTATATGGTGGCGATAACAACGATGCTGCTTTTGACATGCAAATAACTTCTGATGGTGGTTATATAATCGTTGGTTCCACTGAATCATATGGGGCTGGTGGTGAAGACATATACCTTATAAAAACAGCACCTGATACATTCGGTATCAAAGAGAAACAGAGGAAAGCTCTCAGTAGTCATTCTTGTGCAACCATTTTCAGCGGATCCCTTCGACTACCCGAAGGCGAAGACTGCAAAGTCTTCGATATCACCGGACGAATGGTAATGCCAGATAAGATCAAACCCGGTATTTATTTCATAGAAGTTAATGGGCAAATAACAAAGAAGGTTGTTAAGGTTAGATAAAAAAAGAGGTTGAATTTAAAAAAAGGAAAATGTCCAATGTCCAGACCTGACCCTTATTATTATAATAATTTTGGCAAAAATAGAACAGGTAGCTAAAGAAAAGATGGAAAAGATTTGAAAATCTTTTCGTTATTAAAATAACAAACTAGTAAGGGAGAAATTCTGAAAAAGCAAACTCGTAAAGTACGGCATAGTTGGTGGAAAAAATTGGGTAACTGGCTAAAGAAGCACGGTCATTTGGTTGCAATCTTTATGACTTTATATATTTCTTTGTATACACTTGCAGTAACAGATTATAATTTGAATGCAAGAAGTTGGGGTCAAATCTCAACATTCAACATTGACAATAAGTTTATTTATGATATAATGAATCATGGCTCGGCAACTAAGAATCCAATATCCAGGTGCATATTATCATGTTACGTGCCGTGGTAATGAACGCAAGAGAATATTCAAAGGCGATGATGATCGGCGACGATTTCTATATTTACTAAAAGAGTCATTAGAGATCTACCAGGTGGTATTGTATGCTTATGTTTTGATGGAGAACCATTTTCATTTCGTGATTCAGACCAAGCGTGCGAATTTGAGTGAGTTTATGCGGCGGTTCAATATTTGTTATACTGGGTGGTTCAATTATCATCATAACCGGTGTGGTCACCTGTACCAGGGGCGATACAAGGCGTTGTTGATTGATGTGGACAATTACTTGTTAGAATTATCACGTTATCTGCATCTTAATCCAGTACGTGTGGGGCGTTTGAGTAAGTGTGATTATCGGAAGCGTTGGTTGAATCTTCAGGTCTATCAGTGGAGCAGTTTGCCGGGCTATATAAATGATAAAAAGGTTGTTAAATTTGTTAACTATGATATGGTTTTAAGGATGGTTGGTGGTCGACGTGCCTATCAGCGGTTTATGGTTGATGGTTTAAAAAAAGATATTGAGAATCCTTTTGAGGATGTTCAATATCAAACGATATTGGGTGATGGTGATTTTGTTGCGCGTGTCAAGAATAAGTATATTGAGGAAGGGTCATTGCGTGAGCAGCCGATGTATCGAGGTATGGTATCAGGGGTGATTGATCCAGAGGTTGTATTAAGGTGTGTTGTTCGAGTCATGGGGATAGATCGAGGTGAGTTAATGAAGCGTGAGCAGGGTGGTATTGTTCGTGGTATTGCGGCTGAGATGTTGTACAAGTACAGCGGTCTTACCCAAGCCCAGATTGGTAATTTATTAGGGGATGTCGATTATGGTGCAGTTTATCAATTGCGTTATCGAATGAAGAAGCGGCTTGCTCATAATAAGAGATTGCAGGTTCAGTATCGTAACATTGAGCAGGCAATAAAGAAAAATGTTGAATGTTGAGATTTGACCCCAAGTAACACCTAAATATTTGAACCATATAAATATTTATTAAGTTTAGATGTAGTTAAGAGTTTTTCTGTCTTGATTTTAGAAACTTTCATTAAACTCCTGTATTTTAAGGATTATAATCAGAATGCTCTTGACGTCAACAACTGCATATCACCATGCGCGTAGAGAAATTCTGCTACCGAGCTTAATCTTGTGCCAATCTTAACTAATTTCGCACAACCTCAAACGCCATACCCAAAATCATTCAGGTCCAAATTCGAAAATTAAGAACCACCATCATTTTCTTATTTTGTCAATTGACAAAACGTGAAAATGATAAAAATAAATATAAGCGGTAAAAACGGCCGGCTTGACATCCCGTTATTATCACCCTATAATAGATAAGCAACACACTATCACGAGGAGGAGATAATGAAAAAAAGATTATGTGTTCTTACAGGCTTATTGACCATCATTTTCGGAATTCCGGGTGCAGCCCTGGCCGCAACCCGGTCAGACGCCGTGCGTATCCAGGACACTGAAACCGGACCGTATCTCGTCCAGTACGAAGGCCTGCCGGTTTTACAGAAACAGCACATAACGAACGATGCGTCTGTTGTCTGGTCCCGCTACCTGACCGATGCTATTTTTCAGACGACTTCGAACACGAGTAATGGATATGTTTTTGCCGGCACCTATCTCAATCCGCCCAAAGAAGCCGGATTATATGCATTAACCGGCAACGGAGTGCCTGAATGGACCTATAACGGAGAAAAATTCTTTACTGATACCGGCGATGCCGGGTTCACGCTCGTGGCAGCGGATAACGACACGCTCGGCCTGAATATAACCAAATGGACCGGCCCGGACAGCATCCCTGATTGGACTGCGAGTTTTCCTTTGTACGTGATGTCCTCTTACGGACCGATCGCCGTATCTGACGACGGGTCAACGATCGCGGTCATCGCCGCGCCGTCTGGAACCGACGCCCATCTCTTACTCTTTGACGCCGATTCATCCACGCCTTTGATCGACTACGTCGCCACTGGTCTCGGATTTCCCCGATACGTGAAGATAAGTGCCGACGGCCGTTATACTGCTTTTATCGCCCTGTCAACACTCGTTGTTTTTGATCGTGATTCCCTGAGCGTGCGCGACCAGATATCCATGCAGTTTACGAACAGCGCACTCGATATTTCGGGTGACGGAAGTCTGATTGCCTGGGGCTGGCCCCTACTCCACATCCAGGAATGGATCGATACTGCTTACCAGGATATCTGGACCTGGAGCCCGGGTGGAGGATACTATGTAAATAGAATCGCAATATCAAACGACGGTTCGACGATTGTTTCCTGCTGGTATACAACTGCGCACAATTCAATCAAGGTCGTAGTGCATAATGTCGGCTCCTCTGCTCCTTTGTGGACTTATGATTATCCTGTATCAAACGGCGTATATCAGGAAAGCGCGGCTGATGTCGACATCACTGACGACGGTGCATACTTCATCATCGGCAGCTGGGGCGACGCCGCCAATTTGAATCCTGAGGTCCACATATTCCAGCGCGATACAATACCACACGTATACTATTCAGTCGACATGCCCGGTTCCATGTTCTCGGTTGACATCAGTAATGACGGTGCGTATGCAACGGCATGTGGTAAACATATCCATGCAAATGTCACGGGCCGGGGCGGTGATATTGTTCAGATCAAGACGGACATTGTCGGTACGCAGGAAACAGACAAGCGGAACTTCAATCCCCGGGCAAAGACAACCGTCTTTGCCGGCCCCATACGCCTGCCACAGGATAAAACATACAAAATCTTCGACATCACGGGTCGGGAGGTCAAGACGCTCAATCCGACGCCCGGTGTCTATTTTATTGAAATCAACAAGAAGGTGAAACAGAAGGTTATAAAAGTCCGTTAGAGTCATCACCGGCTGCATTTTTCTTGACATCATCCTCAAATAATCTATAATTGAATAAAGGAGCGAAATATGAGGTTGTTTATTTTATTTTGTTTAGCCATATCAAGCCGGGCGCAGATCTTGAGTATCGACGTACCGGCACCGCCATTTCAGATAATCGATAATAACCTCAGCGCTGAATCCTGTGCCGGTATCAACATCCCGGGCGCACCCGACTTACCGACAAAGACCGTAACCATCTGCCTGCCGCCGGGAGCAATCATAGAAAAAGTCGACTTTTCCGGCCGGAGAATTGAAACAGGCATCTGTGAAATATCACCAGCATCAACCGATCTGCCGCTTGTTGCCGACAAAAAAATCTTCCAGAAAATCCAGCGGGCCTATAGACTTCAGAAAGACAGAGTTTACACTGATGACAACCTGTACCCACAAGATTACGGAGTAGTATTGTCAAAAGGCGGGCTGCGAAAATATACACTCCTTACAGTCGCCTGTTATCATTTTGCCTATCGCCCGGTGTCAAAGAGACTCTATTATTCGCCGGTGATTCATATTGAAATACAATACAGAATGCCTGATCTTGGAAGCGCACGGGCACGGTTCTGGGAACGCCTGAAGAACGACGTCACCTATGACGACGTCGCGCAGGAAATAATCTACAACTGGCAGGACGCTGAAGCCTGGTATCAAACTGAAACGCCGCATCGTGTCAACGGATACTACATAATCATTCCCGCTTCACTCCAGAGTTCGGTCGATACCCTGGTCGCTTACCGTCAGACGCAGGGGTATGAGGTAAACGTCGTCACCAAAGAGTATATCGAAGCGAATGTAACCGGTGTGGACTTGCAGCAGAAGATAAGAAATTATTTAAGACAGAACCTGGCTGATATTGAATACGTACTCCCCGCGGGATTCATCGATGACATTCCCTGGCGTGATATGGTGCCCTTTAATAACGACCCCGACAGCCCGTATAATGACCCGAACATCTCTCCGATACCGAGTGACCTGTATTATGCGGAACTAACTGATGAAGACAGTCTGTCGTGGGACTATGACGGCGACGCGTATTACGGCGAGGTCTTTGGCTCCCTGGGATATCTCAACGGCGACGACTCTCCTGATTATCACGCAGACGTCCATCTGGGAAGGATACCGTTCAGCACTGATTATGTCATTGAAGACATCTGCGCCAAATTAATCTCTTTTGACAACAACACGGATATCTCCTACAAAACCGCTGCCCTGCTTCCCGCGGCGTTATATTACTATGCCAATGAAAACAACGGCGGTAACACCCGTCTTGACGGTGCGACCTTTACTGAAGAATTGCTCGATGACGGTATTCTCGACTCGACGAACGCCGTAACCTTGTATGAAAAAGGAGGTCTTCGGCCCAGCATCTACTCCTGCACCGACTCCCTCACCGAGACCAACCACATTTTGTACTGGCAGAACAAAGGAATAATGTATGAATGCCACCACGGAAATTAAAGAGGTAAACGAAAGAGTCAAAACCAGCCCGATCAAAATATTCCCGAATCCGGGTTCAGGGCGGTTGACGATCAGCTTCGCTCCTCTCTCGAAAAGCAGGATAAAAATCGAACTGTATGATATAAACGGAAGATTTGTGCAGAGTATTTATAATGGAGTTATTGAAGGGGAATCCAGAGAATTCAAGATAAAACTGCCTGCGGGGATATACTTTCTCAAATTGGCGGAAAAGAGTAAGACGACTTTTGAAAAGGTAATAATCATAAAATAAAGCACTATTGGACGACAGGGCCTGTTACCGAAAGATCGCAAAATACGTCTTATAAATAAAAGGAGGTTATATGGCGATGTTTCAATTTGCATTTATCATTCCGATTGTCGCAATAGTCTTTGGCTGCGGTATTGCCATTATAGCAATCATCGCTGAATACAAAGAAAAGAAAAAATACTATGAGTCGATGGTTAAGGCGCTTGAGAGCGGCAAAAGTTCTGAAGAGATTCAGGCTTTATTCAACCTGCCCCGCAGAGAAGAACTCGATGAAACCAGGTATTTGAAAAAAGGTGTTGTCACGATTGCAGTCGGAATAGGTGTGGGGATAATCGGCGTGTTCGTAAATGCAGACGTAATTATCGGAATCGGTGGTTTCCTGTGCATACTCGGTCTCTCGTTCTTATTGATACATTATCTGCTCAATAAAAAGAAATCGGCATAATTATCTTTGTCAGTCGATATTACTGAACTTGTAAGGTTATGCCGAAACGGCGATGAAAAGGCGATGGCTGAAATTATTGCCATTCATAAACAGTTAATATTCACCATTGCATACCGTATGCTGCACGACCATGAATCAAGTCTTGATGTCTGTCAGGAAACATTTATCAAAGCATTCAGAAACATCCACCGCCTGAGGAAGCCCGAATACATAAAGACCTGGTTGTGCTGCATCGCACGCAATCTCATTTATGACCGGCTGCGGAAAAGAAAGCGCCAGAAGAACGTCAGCCTGGAACAGATCAAGGAACCATCTGCACCTGACCAGACAGCCAGGATAAGAAAACGTATGATCATCCAAAAAGCGCTCGACAGACTGAAAGAACAAGACAGACTGTTATTGGTCTTGTTCTATTATCAGAATATGGACATAAAGGAAATCGCAGGGGTCGTCGGCAAGAAACCGGCGAACATCAAAACGGCTTTGAGCCGGGCAAGGGTTCGATTAAGAAAGGAGTTGAACGGTTATGAAGAAGAACTGCTGTCCTCATGAACATGAATTGATTACCTATCGTTTAAATATGTTAAGTCCGGCTGAGCGTAAACTGATTGAAGAACACATTGCCGTCTGTCATCGATGCCGGCAGGCGATGCAGATCGAACTTGAGATCGACGAATATCTGTCCACGCCAATGGATCCCGGAACCATTGAAAATTATGTGCTGCAAAGAGTCAGGGCTTATCAAAAAACGAACGCAGCCGCTTCCTGGTGGCAATACCCGCTCGGAATTGTTTTAAATCTTTTAGCCGGCATTGCCCTCGGGCTTGGAATATGGACCATATTCACCACCCGGTTCAACACGGTTTCCTGGATGAATGAGTTTCTAAAATCCTTAGACAAAAGCCTGAATACCGACGTAGAATTTTATATCATGAACGGAATCGGCTTTTTGTTTTTGCTGACGAGCTTTTTGTTCGCCTTCAGAAAAAGAATTTTTAAAGATCTGATTTAGCGCTTGCACATACCTGACTCCTCTCCACTTTTTTCGTTTTTATTTAAAGACCCTTTTTCTCCGTCATTCCTTCGTTACACTCAGGACAACGTCTGAGGTTGCCTTCTTTCTCTGTCATTCTGAGTGAAACGAAGAATCTTTATCAGTCATTAGTTATTGAGATTCTTCAGTCGTCTGCTTGGGGCAGACTCCTTCAGAATGACAAAAGAGCGGGTGAAGGGATGATAAAAAAGTGGCGAGAAGTCAGAAAACATACCCCTTGACAAAGAACATTTTTTGTGTATAATTATAATTAATAAGCTTTGTTATTTGTTGAAGGACTGTAGAATATTCATTATTCACAATCTCCAAAACAAATGAAGGCTTGAAAGGAGAAATATGGTATACGGAACAGTAAAGTGGTTTGACAGTCGTAAAGGATTTGGCTTCATCGAAAAAGAAGACGGCAGTGGTGATGTTTTTGCCCACTTCCAGGAAATCATCGGTGAAGGTTACCGTACCCTGCATGAAGGTGAACGGGTCAAGTTCGAGATTATCCAATCTCCCAAGGGAGAAAAAGCCACAAAAATAGAACGTGCATAAGAGTGCACAACAAAGAAACGGGCGGTGGTGCTTTAATCACCGCCCGTTTCTTTATATTTATCAGCAATCAATTCGCCGTTCGCACCGACGTTCTCTTTTCTGTTTTCGTGAATAATCACGGTTATATGTTTTATCCCGTATATTCTCGATGCCACGTCGGTCAATTCCTTAACCAACTGTCTTTTCTTTTCTATCTCTTTGATTTGCGGTCCTTCGACGATAATCAAAGGCATAATCACCTCTTTTCAATCTGTTCAAGCAAAACCTCTATCGCCCTGGTGAGCTGGGCGTCTTCACTTGAACCATCCTGTTCAGGTATATTTTCCACATAAATATCAGGTTCAACCGGTGTGTTCTCCAAATTCACACCATTGAGCATAAACCAACCCGTACCCGGCACACGGAAACTTGAACCGTCCAGCAGTTTTATGTCGTTCGTGCCGATCACCGCACCAAAAGTCGGCGTGCCCACAACAAGCCCCAAGTTCAATTCTTTGAACCCCGCCGGAAAAATTTCAGCGTCGCTGTAGCAGTATTCGTTGATAAGCAGAACCGTGGGTTTATCCCACTTAAAGAGAGAGCTGTACTCTTTATCACCCCCGCGTTCTTTTGAGTAAGCGTACGCGGTTCTGCGCAGGATATTCAAAAGTTCGTCGTGGATATTGCCGCCTCCATTGTACCGTATGTCAATGATGAGGCCGTCTTTGTCCATCTCTTTGTATAAATCGTTCTCGAACTTTTTGAGGCTGGAAGTGCTCATCGACGCGATGTAGAGATAACCCAGTCGCTCGTCCGATTTTTTGTGAACATATTTTTTGTTCGACTCCACCCAGTTCTTGTCGATCAAGCGCATTATCGCATAAGGGGTTTCAGGTGTGACCTTGACGTTCTTCACTTCTCCTTTTTTGTTGACGGTGAGCATAATTTCTTTGCCGTTCTTGTTCTGAAGAAGGGCATAGAAGTTGTCTCCTTTTTTTATCTCGATTCCATTGACGTGGGTGATGACGTCACCGGGTTCAATCCCCACTTTCTCTTCCGCCGCCGGCGAGTCCGGAATAAGGTCTTTAACCTTGACTCCATCACCCTGGTATCTGTCATCATAGATTATTCCCAGGGCACCGGTCGTTTCTTTGTAATCGCGGCTCTTCCAGACACCCAGATGAGAGGCATTCAACTCACCGATCATCATCCTTATGATATTGTGAAACTCGCGAATCGTCCTCATCTTCAATGCCCGGTCCCTGTATTTGTCGTACATCGCCCGCCAGTCTATGCCGTGAAAATCACTGTCATAAAAACCGTCCTGGAGCGCCCACCACGCTTCGTCAAAGACCTCTTTCCGCTCTTCAAGTCTGTCTATGCCGATCTTGACGTTGAAGCCGAGCGGCGTGGACTGCCCGCTTGTGATATCAGCGCAGAATAAATTCCCCGAACCTGAAACATAGAAGATTTTCTTTCGGTCTTCAGTGATTGTAAACTGCTGCGGCCTCACATTGCCCTTTGTCACCCGCTTGAGGTCTTTTCCGAGCCAATCCACGGTCCAGATGTCGTTGCTGTTCAGGGCATTTGAATAAATGGCAAACTGTTTACCGTCCGGCGATTGGGCGACGTAGTTATAATATCCGTCGACCTTTGTCACGGTGTGAATTCTCTCTTCGATATTATCGAAATCGATCTTCACGACGACGCTGCCTGTAGTATCCTCTTCTTCGTTCTCCCAGTAATCCATGTCCTTTTCTTCGTCTTCTTTTAATAAAAAAACATACTTCATCCACAGGTCGCCGGTCGCATTGCGTGAAGCAAAAGCGATCCTTCTGCCGTCGCTGCTCCACATCGGTTTGTAATCGTCGTTGGGATGATTTGAGATGTTTACAGGCTCTCTACTGCCGTCTGCCGGGACGACGAAGATATCTTCGCGCCAGCCGAGAGTCGTCCGACTGAAGGTAATCCATTTGCTGTCCGGTGACCAGTCCATCCAGAGCACGTCGTTTTCCGGACATAGTTTCTTGCTGAAACGGCCGTCCTTGTCCATCACGTAAAGCTCCCGTCGGTGCTTGAAATAAGCAATCTGTTCACCGTCGGGCGAAAAGACCGGTTTGATCTCGGTCTCCGGAGTGTCGAGTATCTTTTTCGTGTTGAATATCAAATCGTCGTAAAACTTCTCCTCGGTCGCCGGTTCAACCGTACAGATATCCATGTCCCCGTCTTCCCTTGACGAAAAGACAAGAAGCTCTTTTTCCGGATGCCAAGAAATGTGTTTTTCTATATAAGGAGTGTTGGTCACCTGGACGACCTTATCGGGTTTGCGGTCTTTCAAAGACATCACGAAAATGTCACCGTGGACGACGAATGCAAGCTCTTTTTCGTCAGGAGAAAGGGCGAACTCCGTGGCATCGCGGCTGAATACTTTGTAGGTGAATACGTTCTCTTTGAAGCCCTGATTTACCCTTACAGAGATCTTTTTCTTCCTGCCGTCCGCAACATCGTATCTGTAGAGATAACCGTTGCACTCGTAAACAATTACAGAACCGTCCCGGGAAATCTTCGGAAAGTGAATATCCTCGGCCTCGAACGTCAGTTGCTCGGGATTCCCGCCGTTCAGGTCCATTCTCCAGAGGTTGTTCACGCCGTCGTCTGCACGATTGCTCAGAAAATACAATTTGTTATCCAGTTGTGAGTACATCGGATAACCGTCCCTGCCCGGTGTCTCGGTGATGCGCCGGGATGGGCCGTCGGGTAAGCTCTTCAGCCAGATGTCCTGATTATTGCCTCCCTTGTATTTTCTGCGCCACCAGGGTGCTCCGCCTCGCACGTAGTAAAACTCTTTTCCGCCGGGCATAAAGCAGACGTCACGCGCGCTGAATCGGGTGATCATCTGCGGCAGTCCTCCGTTAATGGAAATTTTATAGAGGGCGGACATCAGGGTGTGTCGGTACGAACCGAAAAGGACATATTCGCCGTCCGGAGTCCAGCCGTATAAGATGTCGTGCATCGAGTAATACGTCAGACGCTTTGAAGGAGCGCTTCCGTCAGCAGGGATTACACAGATGTCTTCATTTCCCCAGCGGTCGGTCTCAAAGGCAATCCACTTTCCGTCCGGAGACCAGTACGAAACACCGTCGTAGCCGGTATGAACAGTCAACCGCTCTGCCCTGCCTCCGTCTGCACTGACGATCCAGATGTCCCCATAATAGGAAAAAGAGATTTTACTGCCGTCGGGCGAGGGTGCAGGAAATTGCATATCCCTTATCTCTTCACTGAAAACGGTTGAATACGACAACACAAAAAATATGACGGGAATGAATAAAGTTATCTTCTTCATAAAGAAGGATATATTAAAACCACTTTGTTGTCAAGGAATATTCGTGCTTTTATCGGATAATCAGCATCTTGGATGAACACCGATAATCAGAGCGCCGGTCAGAACAAAACCGCTTCCTAAAAGACAACCCGCCATCTTACCCAGGGCGGTCGTCACCGGTTCCCGTGACTCCTCGATTCCTTTCTTGCGCAGCCACTCTGCGATTCCGCCTTCAATAAAACCGGCGATGCCGTCGGTGAGCGCATCGCCGATCACGCTGCCGGCGATTGCACCCATAACGCCAAAAAATGTCCCGCCCCACAGCGCCGGGATCGTCAAGAGTCCGGTATCCAGAGCCCCGAAGATCAAATCCGGGATTGCCCGTCTTAGAGAACGTTGTGCAATAATCAAACCCGCAAAAGGTACTACTGTCAAGCCGAAAACCACGGGGCCGACCGGAAGTCTGTGCTGAAGGGTGATTACCCCCATAACCGTGATGATGACTCCAAATATCGTCACGTAAGATGCTTTTTTTATCATATATTCTCCTTTTATTTTTGTATAAATTTATGGATTAATGCTTTTATTATATCTTTCTTTACTGATTGTGTCAACAAGACGTCCACATAATTGCTTGACAATCGCAAAATTTACCATAGAATTAAGGCATCGTAATTATTATATTATCGATGATTTTGTTGAATAAGCCGATTTTAAAAAGGAGGTAATAAAAATGGCTGAAGAAAAGAAGCAGGAATATTATATCTGTCCGTTCAGCAATGTTCAAAAACCGCGTATGTGTCCGGCAAAACATATGAATGCGGGATGGAAATGCCCCCTGGAAAGAGGCAGTGAATGTGCAATCGGGAAGCTTGCTGATATTCTGCAGCAGCAGAAGGTCGGCTATTAGCGATTAAAACTTTTACTCAATAATTTTTTAATAATGGCCTAAAAGGCCGCGGTCCTTTGCCACCTTTTCGCAGAACCTGAAGATCAAAAATCCGGTTATCAAATAAAAAAGGGCGTTCCCGATTAAGATTAAAATATCATAAACCGGCATTTTGTAAATAGGCACTTTATCCATCATATTCATGCCGATCAGATGAGTTCCCAGTGAAAAAGGTAGAATCTTTAATATCGGTGCTTTGTCAATCGGTGCCACGATGAAGCCGACGAAGATGAACTGCAGTATCTGGAAAAAAGCCTGGATCTTTTTAAATATGAGACCGAGTCCGCCGGTGATGAAACCTATTCCGTAGCCGCTGGCGATCGTCAGAATCAGAAGAGGCACAATAGTGATGAGGTCGAAATGCAAAAATCTGCCGGTGGTGACCATCATCAAAACGAGAATCGGTATCACCCAGACCAGACTCCAGATGAAGTTCGAGATTACCGTAAAGACCGCCACGGTTTCGTAACCCAGAGGTGTCATATAGAGCTGTTCCAGAGTTCCTGCCCGCGCTTCCTGAATAATGCCCCAGGAGAGCGTGCTGTAAGCGGCGATTGAATACGTCCAGATAAAGAACCCCACGATGAATCCCTCAGTGGTTCTGGAAAACGACGGCTGGTTCCCGCCGATGAACTTATAACCCAGGAAAAAGAGCAGAAAGACCAGGTAGATTGTGACTATTGCGGAAATCGTGTTGAACGGATACCGTTTGAGGTGAATCCACTCTTTCAAAAAGATTGTCTTGAAAAGAATCAAATATCTATTTTTCATCTTTCACCAGTTTAAGGTAAATCTTTTCAAAGTCGGGTTCAGTCGACTGGAGGTTCAACAGCTTGATATTCTGTTTCCGTAGGATGTCGAGCACCTCGTAAATCCGCATCGAGTCTTTCAGGTCAATGTAAATCGCTGTTTTCGTCTTGTCCTTCACAAACTTCGCACCCAAAAACTTGTTTGAAAACTCGGCTTTTAAAGTATCATCAATCTCACCCTTTATCTCGAACTTATACGTGTTGACCTTAAAGAACTCTTTTATCTTCTCGATCTTTTCGTCGGCGATGATGTTCCCCTGATTTATTATTATCACACGCTCACAGAGGTGCTCCACCACACCCATATTGTGTGAACTGAGAAGGATGGTCTTTCCTTGAGCGGCGACGTTCTGTTTCAGTAAGTTGCGCACTTCATAAGTCGCTTCGACATCAAGACCGAGCGTCGGCTCGTCCAGAAGCAGGATGTCGGTATTTTTAATAAGGGCACAGGCGATGGCGAGTTTCTGCTGCATGCCGCGTGAGAGAAATCGCGCTTCGGTGTTGATCTTTTCGCGCAGTCCGAACAGGTCGACCAGTTCCTCAATTTGGGTCTTCACCTGACGGGCGGAATAACCGTGTAATCCCGCGAACAGCCTGAGGTTTTCTTTAGTGCTCATGCGCCAGTAAACATTGCGGTTGCCTTCGAGAACCGCGGCGATCTTTTCAAATGCAAAACGCGGATGTTTGATTACGTCGGTGCCGTAAATCGAGATCTCACCTGACGTCGGATTGAGCAGACGGCACAAACACTTGATGGTCGTCGTCTTTCCTGCGCCGTTCGGTCCTAAGAGCCCTGCGATTTCACCTTTTCTGATGCTGAACCAGACGTTATCGACCGCCTTGATCTTCTGTTTTCTGGTTTTATAAATTTTACACAAACCCCTGCATTCTAGAATATTCATTGATAAATAATACACAGATTCTTCTTTTTGGCAAGGTGGTTTATGTCTCTGTTTTGCACTCTTTCCTATTTCACCTTCACCACTTTCCTGACTTCAGCACCTCCACCTGCTTCTACACCGATGAAATACACTCCGCAGGCAAGGTCTCTGGTGTCCAATTTCACGGTCTCACTGATTCCCGATGTCTCCCTCTTTTTTAACACCTCTCTTCCCGACACATCAAAGATTGTTACTTCTATGTTCTTTAGTCCACGCCCTTTGCCAAAGCCGACATTGAGCAGCCTTGAAAACGGATTCGGATAAACCTCAAAATCGTATGGAAGCGGCTCTTCTTTTGACTCCTCACAAGCGCCTGTGATCAAACTGGTCGGGAAAACCCAGCAGCGCACCGGGTTCTCGGTCAGAGTCCCCTCACCGTGTGGACAGGAACCTGCATCCTTATCCTCCACGTATGTGACAAAGATTGAATCGTGGACAACTGTTAGATGGGCAGTCGCCCAATCTTCGTCATAGCACGCACCCGGCTCTGCTCCCGGCGCCCGGGTATTGGTCAGATTGACATAATCTGACCAGGTAAGACCGCGGTCCGTGGAAAAGGCACCGTAAATCTCATCATTAATATAGCCTGCCGCGGAAGAATCAGTGTAGTCGTCATTACCACCCCAGATGCAGTAAAGATAGTTATCTGTTGTATCACAGATCAACACCGGTTTGTCTGCCGGTACACGCCAGGCGCCGTAATTTCCACCATCTGACGGACCGATCCACCAACCGCCCGGTTCATTATAATAGATGCTGGGACTGTTGACCACGGTGACTGTATCATTTAGCTCATCCCAGTGAAGAATCTTGGATGCCTGATAGTATGCCGCTGTATCAACCTTCCTGACGGTCCAGACGATATGCAGAACGTCGTCGGCATCAAATATCGCATACGGGTCGCAACATGCCCGCATTGTGTCGGTCGGCTGATACTCTGTCAAATTTATACATTCTCCCCAGGTCATTCCATTATCAGTTGAAATCATATACCACACATCATTGTCGAGTTGACCAGCGGCAAGGGAATCCGTAATGAATTGAGTGTGGGTAAAGACGACTTTCTGCGAAGTTGGATTCTTTGAAGCACAAAGGTAGTACGAAAGTGTGGCACAGGAATCAAAATTGAATATATTCATCCAGGTTTCGCCCAGGTCAGTCGTTAAATAAAGATGATGTTCAGCGGCATTATAGTCACCGGTCGCCATAAGAATATTATTATTATTCGCCACGCAGATAACCGGCCAGATGTGGTCAGCCACTCCCGGAGTCTTGGGGTCATTGGGCCAAAAACCTCCGAGATTCACGCCGTCGATGTCAATCCAGGAATAGTATCCTGTCCCGGCATCATATTGATAGGCAATCACCGACCTCTGACTGTCAGGGTCAGAATCCCTTGTTATATCTATCTGAACATAGCCGCTCCAGGAACCTGACGCCTGGGTCTCACCATAATAAGTTCCATCAGTAAAACGTGCGTTCCAGGCACAATATCTCATTGTCTGACCGGGATAATCCTGCCACATCCAGTCGATGTGCGCCTGGCCGTAATCATCAACCATTAACCGATGGCCGGCAGAACCTCCGCCGCCGCAGACCTGTTGTATATCATAGGCGGTCGTGCCGATCTGGTCGCCTGGTGACTGCCGTCCGCCGAGATACGGAGGACCGACCACCACCTCGACCTTTTCATCACCGCGTAATCTGGGCAACGCTTCATAGTGTGTGACCGCCGGAGAAGCGCCAAAAGAGAAAATAATTACCGTCATTAAAATCCATAATATTTTATAATTCAGCACATATCACCTCCAGTATATCTGTATTATAAGAAAAAACAAAACACCTGTCAAGCACAGGCTTTCCACTCACGCCTTCAGTCTTTTCCCTGCTTGACTTTAATGAATAATTGAATATCATAAGGATAAGCCGGGATGGCGGAATTGGGAGACGCGTTAGGTTCAGGACCTAATGCCTGCAAAGGTGTAGGGGTTCAAATCCCCTTCCCGGCATAGTTGCCAGAAAAAGAATGTTCCGCTGCGGTCAGATATTATTCAAATACCGGGGAGTGATCAGTGCTCCCTTTTTCATTCTTCTTCTGCTCTTCTCAAGACCGGTCTGTATACCGGTGCCTGCTTATGTTCTGATCGCTCTGGGATTGGCATTACGGCTCTGGGCTGCGGGCTACCTGGGAGAACGGTCCAGAAAAAACAGATTCGATGCGGAATACGTCGTCATAAACGGTCCTTATAAATATCTGAAACATCCTTTATACACGGGGAATTTCCTGCTCGTCTGCGGCGTGGTTATCCTCTTTAATCCGCCTCTCTGGTTGGGAACACTTTTGATCATCGTCTTTATCACGGAATACTCCATTATCGCCCGCAGTGAAACAGAATACCTGAAGAATCTTCCGACGAAAAGAACCGAATACCGGTTGAAAAATCTGAAGGGCGAGCTTTCCACGATACTGGTTACGAGTGTAGTAATACTTTTGTCTTTGTTGAAAACCCGACATTAATTAAAAATTATCAAACTCACTCTGGGAATCAAACTGTTCACTGAAACCGTGCAGGTCACACGAATCTTTCGGTTCTGTGCCCCTCACAAAGACCTCTTCGATCGGCTTGGGACAGTACTCATTTGCCAGAAGACCGGTCTTTGAGCATATCTTGCACTTCACCAGGCCGGGTGGTTGAGGAAACTCTTCAAACGGTGGTGAATCGATCTTCGAAAACAGCTCACCCCAGATCGGTGCACAGACGTTGCCGCCGGTCGCCCCCCGATAGATGCGGTCGTTGTTATCATTGCCCACCCATATTCCACAGACGTACTTCGGTGTAAAACCGATAAACCAGGCGTCTGAATAATTATTGGTGGTGCCTGTCTTGCCTGCGGCGGGCCCTTTATAATAGTGTCGTGCCCGATATGCCGTGCCGCCGTCCACAACCGCCCGCATCATATTGGTCATGATATAACTGATTTGCGGCGACAACTTCTGTTCGGGAATCGGCGCGTTTATCTCAATGAGGGTGCCGTCCCGAGCCGTGATTTTCCGTATCAGGGTCGTTGGAACCTTTTCACCGAGGTTGGCGATCGTGCCCACGGCACTCACCATCTCCATAAGACTCACCTCACACGAACCAAGGGCAAGGGAGACCACTGCGAGAAGAGGCGACTTCACACCGAGGTTGTGGGCGTACTTGACGACAAGCTCAGGGCCGATATTCCGAATCAACCTTATCGCCGCCAGGTTGCGGGAAAACTTCAACGCCTGCTTCAACGTGATCGGCCCCATAAACTTACGGTCGTAATTCGACGGTCTGTAAATACTGTCCATACCCGGCACCTCAAGCACAATGGGAAGGTCGAGCACAACGTCCGCCGGTGTGAAACCGTTGTCCAGCGCCGCAGTGAAGACAAAGATCTTAAATGCACTGCCCGCCTGACGGCGCGCCTGGGTCGCCCGATTGAATTTGCTCTGGGAAAAATCCCTGCCGCCGATCAACGCCTTGATTTCACCGGTGTGGTAATCGGCAAAGACCAGGGCACCCTGGAGATAAGGAGAATACGAAAGCGTGTCACTGACGCCGATTGAATCGAATACTGCCTTGGCGTTCTTGAACTTGTACTCCTTCTCAATGCCGGCGAGGTGTTTTTCCAGAATCTCCTCAGCGGTCTTCTGTATTTTCACATTCATCGTCGTGTAGATGTTCGCGCCGCTGCGGTAGAGAAATTCCGGACCGTACTTCAGTTCAAGATAGCGCCTTATCTCTTCTAAAAAATACTCTCCGACCTTCTTTTCAACCTTCTGTTCAACGACCTTAATCGGTTCGTTGACCGCCTCCTCGTATTCAGCAGGTGATATGACGTTTCCTTCCAGCATCTTCTTCAACACGAGATTGCGCCGCTGTCTGGCGAGCTCAGGATTTTTGTAAGGCGAATAAGTCTCCGGCGACTTGGGAATGGCGATCAAGAGTGCACACTCAGCAAGATTCAGTTTTGAAATATCTTTGTTGAAGTAGTACTTTGCAGCGGTGGCGACGCCGAAACGTCCCTGTCCGAAATTTATCTGATTCAGATATTTTTCCAGAATCTCGTCCTTGGTGTACGCCCGCTCGATTCTTATCGCCAGGGCTATCTCCTTCAGCTTCCTACCCATTGTCTGTTCCATTGTGAGAAACATGTTGCGCGCCAGCTGCATCGTGATGGTACTGCCGCCCTGCACCACCTTTCCGTGAAGAATGTTCGTAATCAACGCCCTTAACAGTCCCAGGATGTCAACGCCCCAGTGTTTATAAAAGAGTTTGTCTTCAATGCAGATAAGGCCGTTTTTAAGGTAATCAGGGACCCGGTCAAGGGACGTCAGCTCCCTCCTTTCAATGAAAAATTCACCGATTAAACTGTCGTTGTCGTCGTACACCCGGGTCGCCACCGGCGGCATAAAAAAGGAGATTGATTCTGCCGACGGCAGGTCCTTGACCACGGAAAAATAACCGCCCACACCGATGCCGAACAGCAGGGAGACGGCGATGATTATAATCCACCGGATACGGTGGTGCTTAATTGAGCGCTTCTTCACTCTTCGCATCGAATATATATAGTTTTTCAGGCTCGACCCTCAACCTCAGCGCTGCGCCGGGTTCGGTCCGGGTATCCGCGGGCAGGCGCGCGGCGAGCAGAAGCTCCCGACATCTGCCGTAAACAAAAAGTTCACTGCCCATCGGCTCAATCACGTCCACGACGATATTGACCGGTGAACCCCGGCTGATTGAAAAATCTGTCGGCCTTATTCCCATTATGACGTCACGGTT
The DNA here is from genome assembly GCA_011052815.1 of candidate division WOR-3 bacterium. Classification (NCBI taxonomy): domain Bacteria; kingdom Pseudomonadati; phylum Caldifarciminota; species Caldifarciminota bacterium. The sequence continues at coordinate 21,598 of DRIG01000055.1, forward strand.
CAGAAATCTTTCAAATTCTTTGTTCAAATCTAAGGTTATGTTCGGATTGAAAAACTTTATTTTATCGTCGACCTTTTTGACCACTCCTTCAATAAAGTTCATCGGCGGACTGCCGATAAAACCGGCGACGAATTTGTTCTTCGGGTGATTGTAAAGGGTAGCGGGGTCGGCGCACTGCTGAATTTCTCCGTCTTTAAGCACGACGATCTTCTCACCGAGGGTCATCGCCTCGATTTGATCGTGGGTCACGTAAATCACCGTCGCTTCGAATTTTTTGTGCAGACGGGAAAGCTCGGCACGCATCTGCACCCGCAGTTTTGCATCAAGATTTGAAAGCGGTTCGTCAAACAGAAACAGTTTCGGCTGTCTGACGATCGCCCTGCCCACGGCAACCCGCTGCCTCTGTCCGCCGGAAAGCTGTCTGGGCTTTCTCTGAAGCAGATCTTTTATACCCAGTATCTCAGCAGCCTCGAAAACCCGCTTTCTTATCTCATCGCGGGGAAAACGGCGCATCTTCAGACCGAATGCGATATTATCGTAAACACTCATGTGGGGATAGAGTGCATAGTTCTGAAAGACCATTGCTATGTCACGATCTTTCGGAGAGAGTTCATTAACGCACTTTTCGTCGATGAAGATCTCTCCTGAATCGACCTGTTCCAGACCGGCGATCAGTCTTAAGGTCGTGGTCTTGCCGCATCCTGAAGGACCTACAAGAACAGTAAACTCCTTGTCTTTCACGTCAAAACTTATGTCTTTCGCTGCATAGATGTTTTTGTCGTAAATTTTTGTAACCTTATTCAGCAGAAGATGAGCCATTCTTCCAGATGATCTTTAATATCCTTATGAGGGTGTTTCTCAGCTCTTTTCTTGACACGATGAGGTCCACCAGACCGTGTGCCAGAAGGCTCTCTGAGCGCTGAAGCCCCGGAGGAAACTTCTCGCCGATTGTCTGCTCCGCCACCCGGGCGCCGGTAAAACCGAGCAGGGCGCCGGGTTCGGCGATTATAATGTCTCCGAGCGACGCATAGGACGCCATCACTCCGGCAGTGGTGGGATGGGTGAGAACAGATATATAGGGAAGCCCTTTCTCTGCAAGGAGTGCAAGTTCAGCCGACGTCTTCGCCATCTGCATCAATGAAAAGATCCCTTCCTGCATCCGTGCTCCGCCTGAGGCGGACAGGATTATCAAAGGAACCCCTTCTTTGCGCGCCAGTCTGATCGCCCGGGCGATCTTTTCACCGACGACAGACCCCATACTTCCGCCCATAAAACCAAAGTCCATCGCTGCAAAGACCACGGGGATGCCTCCTATCTTGGCATGACCGTAGACCACCCCTTCCTTCATCTTGGTCTTTTCCTGGGCGGCTTTCAGTTTCTTCTTGTAATTGGGGAAATCCAGCGGGTCCTTCGCCTCGATGTTGCCGTTCAGTTCCTGGAGTGCTGCATCATCAAGAAGGAGCGAGATGTAATTGCGGCAGCTTATTCTGAAATGGAACGTGCACTTCGGACATATCCAGAGATTCTTTGCCAGCTCCTTCCGATAAAGAATCTCGCCGCACGTCTCGCACTTCACCCACAAATCCTTGGGAAGCTGCAGCTTTTCTTCCGGCTTTGCCTTGACCTTCTTCTTAAACCACATAGACTATAATACTAACTTATTTTCAAAGATTGTCAAGACAAAAAATGTCTGAGTGTTAAGAAATCTTGACAACACGAAAAATTTTGTTATTATTAACAGTAAGAACGGTAAGGGTTGAAAAATTATAGAAAAAGGGAGGCTCGAATGATGTACACAGGAAAATGTTTTATTGCCACTACACTAAACGAGAAAATCTACTTCCTGGTTATTATCAAGAAAGAATAGATATAAAGGATCTTCCCAGTGGTATCTATTTTGTTGTACTTAGACAGGATAATGACAAGGTGACCAGAAAATTCCTTGTTGTAAAATAAAAGGGTAAAAAATGCTCTTGCTGTTCTTATCTTTCTGCACCGTAATCCTCTCCTTAAAAGAGAGGATTACGGTAAAGCAAACAAAGGAACCTATTGTGCAAAAATTTCTAATAATACTTATTTTTATCTTCGGTTATGGTCAGATAAGTCCCGATAGAATCTTAAATAAGCCATTAGTTCCCGAACAAAGGGCAGAACTTTATAATGGGAGAGATTGGGAATATGAAGTTGTTGATAGTGCAGCTTGCCCTAAATTCAATTCTCTTACAATCGATACCAATAATATTCCACATATTGTTTATGACAAAATTTATATGAAGAGTGTGGCCTATGCCCATCGCAGTAGTGGTGTCTGGCAGAAGGAGATGGTAGACAGTGCTTACCTGTGTTTTGGTTTTTCTATAATTTGTGATAGTAATAATAATCCCCATATCAGCTATTATGTTTGTAAAGATAGTTCTTTTAGCAAAACTTACATCTGTCATGGCTGTCGGCAAGATAATTGGATAATTGATACACTTGATTCAATTAATGGTTGGCTTGGCAACTACTTCGAGAATATTAATTCATCGATTAACATTGATACTTTGGGTTTACCTGGAATCGCCTATATTGTCTGGAATGTTGAGGATTCACTGCATTACATTAAATATGCCCATTATGACGGGATAGATTGGGATACATCGGTGGTGGAGTATGATTCAGCCTATGCAAATATTCAAAAGGCACCAACTGATTACAGTCCATCATTAGAATTTAGCAGTAAAAATATACCGTATATTGCTTTTTACCATGTTTATGCACTTTATAACAGTGATACTTTGAAGATTGCTTATTATGATGATACACTCAGTAAATGGATCGTAGACCCAGTACTTTGTGATATCCAAGCAGGAATTCCTGTTTCTCTGTCATTGAATAGCCAAGGTTATCCATTCATTGCTCACAGCGCAGGTGGAGGTCTATGGTGTTCCTGGTGGGATGGTTTTTCCTGGCAACATGAATATACAGGTAACGATTTAGGCTGGACAGGCATCAGAATTGACCTTGATTTAGATAGTCTGGATAATCCACATATTGCTTATTTACCAGATCCGATGGTTGCGCATCCTTGTTATTCTTATAAACAGAATGGTATGTGGTATAATTGCGGCTGGATCGAACCAGATTCTTCTACTTTAACTACACATGCAGATATTTCATTTGCACTGGATAGTAATGATCAATCTCACGTGTGCTATCCTGCACAAACGTCAAACGCTTATTTCAAATATGCCAAAGGTACATTTGTGGGGATTGAGGAAGTGAGCAGTAAGATGCCAGAATCAAGATATGAATTGGAGGTTTATCCAAATCCGAGTCGAGGGATAGTAAATATCGCATATACTTTACTTAAGTATAGTGATATAGAGTTATCGATTTACGACGTCACTGGTTCAAGAATGAATGTGTTGAAGCAAGAGAAAATTCCTCCTGGTTATTATCAAGAAAGAATAGATACAAAGAATCTTTCCAGTGGTATCTATTTTGTTGTACTTAGACAGGATAATGTCAAGGTTAGTAAGAAATTTTTGCTTGTGAAATAACTCCGATATTTTAACTCGATATCAGGTACTTGTTTCGTCCTTCAGAATAATCTGTTTTAAAAAGGAAAGTTAGTCTTTCTGTTCTGCCTTCTCTTTTATCTTTTCAACGGGACAATTTTATCTTTTGCCTAATAGACAAAAAATGTGCGTGGCCGGCTGTTTTTCTGTTGATTTTTAAACCAGAATTTGTATAATACTCCAAGGAGGAAACAATGGGTCATTTTCTGCTCTGTGTATTTTTGTCAACCAACGTGGTAGATGACTCCGTCATTCCGGTAAAAACACCTGTAAAAGAAAGCTACACAAAAAAGGCTCTGTTCAACGGTATTCTCGGTGTCGGTTTCACCGTCGGCGCTGTTTTCTACCACAAAAACGCCGATAAGGCATACGATGAGTATAAGACAAGCCGTTCAATAAAATCCGCCCTCGAAAACTGGCAAAAGATGTCTTTTTACGAAGGGGTCCGCAACGTCTGTGCCGCCGGTGCGCTGCTCTTTATAGGGCGGGCACTCTATTATCAGATAAAACAGATAAAGAAGTCGAAAGCCAGCTCCCTTGTTCCAGCTCTCGAGTTTAAATACCTCTGTCAAAACAAGTGGTCTCTGGGTATAATAAAAGAACTGTAAGGGAGGAAAAATGAAAAAGTTCTATCTGCTGATGCTCTTGGCTCTGGTCGCATCGTGGATTTCCGGCTGTCATGAAAGAACCAATGTCTTTGACATCCTCGACGAGGACTTCAAAACTCCTCCGCACATCTGGCTTGCTTATGCATCAGGAGCTTACTACGATACACTCGGTTATCTCATCGGCGTGCACATCGACATCTACTTCACGGACGATTTTGAAAAAACACTGCCCCTGTATCACGAATTCTATCAGGATGTAAGCCTGCGTCTGGAAATAGATTACGACGCCCCGGTCGGCACAAACAGTTATTACGTGGAAATATTCGGTCCTTATGAAGTGGGAGAATACTGTCTGAAAATATACTTCGGGAACATACCAATCGGTGCCTGTCTGTTTCAAGTGGTGTCAGAAGGTGATCGGCTGAAGATCAAAGATACCTTTACTTGCACCATGGAAATCCCGCAACCGGTTGACTGGTCTTACACAATAGCTGAATAAAAGAGAAAAAATTCTTGACGGTTTTAAAACAGCCGCCTCGGAAGTGGAACAAAAATGAAACAGTATTACGCGGAAAAGCTTTCCGGTGAACGTTTAAGGCGGTGTTATGAGATTGCTCCAACGCGGATCAAACAATACCTGAAAGCGGAATTGGACTACGTGTTCGGTCAGGTCAGAATTTCAAAACATCCATCTTTATGCAATGAATGCAGCGGCACTCGGTTTTCCCGACAGGTTCTTTGACTGCGTTATATGTATCCAAAATGGAATCGCGGTCTTTGATGTGGAACCGAAAAAACTGCTGCAGGAAAGCATCCGCGTCACGAAGATCCGTGGAACCCTGTTTTTCTCAAGCTACTCTGATAAAATCTGGGACGAACGGTTGAACTGGTTCAAACTCCAGTCTGAAGCAGGGCTGCTCGGTGAGATTGACGGCTCCAGTTTATTTTGCAAAATAACGCCTCTGCCCGACTCTTAGCACACTCCCTCTGTTCAGTACAAACTCCGCGAAGAATCTCCCTTTTTTCCAGCGCAGCTCCATTCCATGCACGAAGTGCATCCCTTCCAGCACCGCTCCCTATGCCCTCCGCCCTTTCCCCTATACCCTTCGCTCTTCGCTCTTAGCCCGCTCCCCCTTTCCCCTCTTCTCCTCCCCCTTGAGGGGGGAGGATTAAGGTGGGGGTGATCTTTCTTCCAGCACCGCTCCCTATACCCTCCGCCCTTTCCCCGTTTCTCCGTTTCCCCGTTTCACCCTTTCTCCCTTTCTCCATTTCCCCCTTTCCCTCAGTCCGAGGAGTTGGAAGTCCCTTCATATCCGTAAATCATTATCGAGGCTTGAAAAAGGTCTGCGGAAAACACCGTGCCACTGGGGAATTTTATCGGTGGATAAAAATTGTGCCCCCAGCTATTTGTTTCAGGACCGTCGCGCCAGAATATCTCACCGTTCACACGCAGCTCCGACGAACTGCGGTCACTCTGAAACATCATTCCGTAAAGCCAGAAAGTTCTGCCCACGGGCACTGTATATATGGTTCCTGACTGATTGGTATATTTCCAGACATTGGCCGGTTCATAAGCGAACAGAAACTGAATACTGAAAAACAGCATAAAAACAAAGACCGCAGATAATATTATTTTGTTATGACGTGCCATAAAACCTCCTCTTGTACTGAGTATAATTGATTTATCCGCTAAATCAAGAGGGGAAAAATGAAAAAATCAGGCTTTAATCGTCAGAACATTGCGACAAAGCCGAGAATCAGGGTTCTGCCGTACAAAACAAACGGCTTCACCTCACCGGTTGAACTTTCGAAGAAATAAGACACTGGGTTCTGCCGGTCCAAAAGATTCGTCACCTCGAAATACCCGATTATCCCCAGTCTCCACACCAGCACCTTTTTTTGAAGACGAACATCAAGTCGCTGATACGGTGGATAGCGGGCAGAGAATTCTGCACCGAAAAGGGGATAAAATTCTTGACGGACTGAATCATATTCTACATCTATGATCGGTGTGTAAACCCTGCCCGCTGCATTCTGAAATTTTATACCAAAATTAAATTCATTGAACAGGTCACAGGACAGCATCAAATTGAAATTATAGGGAACCTCAAATTCTGAGGTTTGTAAAGAAGCAAGTGTTTTTTCTTTTCTCTTTGAATCACAGACCCCGTAACCGCCCCAGCCCTTCAGTGGTCCGAAGTCGGAAAATTTTATGAATAATTCAACCCCCCGACTGTAACCATATCCATTATTGGTATATACATTATTCTCAAACCTCAACAGATGACGATAATCTTTATAATAACAATCTCCTCGAATCAGCCAGCATCCAAAATCTTTTTTGATTCCGATAGTATAATGTCTGGCCTCGAGTGATCCCGGTGTTCCCTGAAGATAGTACTCAATCTTAGGAAATTGATGGTAAACACCTGTGGAAAAATTTAATAGTATATTATTCCAGAGATTATATCCGATGGAAAAGCGCGGATCTAAGGTTAAAGAACCTGATCCATCTTGATAATCACACCTGACACCGGCGTTAAATGCATATCTTTCTAAAAAAGAAATCTCATTCTGAATGTAAATCCCGGCTGTCCATCTCTCCACGGTATCCCGATATTCTATTTTCGTTACAGAAGTATCACACCATCGAGTTGAGTCCTCAGGGAATAAATTGTATATATCAAATGTTGTTTTTTGAATCACAGCACCACTTTTTATATTATATTTTTCGTTCAGCATAAAACTGAAGTTTTCAGTCAGGTGATAACTTCTTTCAGTAGGTTTATGCTCGTAGATACCAGGTATATAATATCGGGGAGAATAATTCAAATATGCCAGGTTCAGCATGGAAATACCGTTTTCTTTTATAAAATTGATCATATTTAATGAAAGTATCCGACTCTGCTCTTTTTCTGTATATTCAAAGTTGTTAATCTCAACGGAAAATGCATCCTGGGTCAAAAGACCGAGTAATTCAATACGTTCGCCGCTGTCATTTATATGATAAGTCAGTTTCGCCGTGAAATCCCGCCAATAAGGTGTAATATTAAAATCTTCTTTTTTCAATAAAAAATCTGTAAAATTTTGCCGGTAGGAACAGATTAATGAAACTCTGTGAGTAACCGATGATTCCAGGTGGCAACCCAGGGAAGCATTACTACCCCCTAAGGATCCGGTAAATGTCCGTGAACTTCTATATTTAGATTTAATGTCTACAACCGACGAAATACTATTTCCATATTGAGCGGGAAATCCCGAAAGATAAATAGCTACGTCACGACATACAACAGGGTCAAAAATTGAAAAAAGACCACCTCCAATGTTTTCTTGATGAAAAGCATGTATAATCGGTGTATAATCAAGCAAAACGATATTTTCTTCAGGACTTCCACCATGGGGGTAAATCGGCGCTATATCACTACCAGAATTCGCTCCCGGCAAGGATTTTATGACCCAGAACATTTCCGCTGCACCACCGACATCATTATAGATATCCAGAGAAGAGAAAGTGCCGGATTTCTCAGTCTGTTCAGAGATAAAATATGAACTTGTGGCGGTAATTGTTTCTTTAATACTAATGGGGACTTCTTCCAGCAAAACCGTAAGATAAATTTCAGAATCTTTCAGTAAAATACTTTTTTCAACCTCACGATAGCCGATACGTGAAAAAATTACTGTATACTCACCTGCATGGGGTAATCGTAACGAAAAATTCCCCTGTTCGTCTGTAGCCGTTCCGATTTTGCTATCTTGAATATAGACATCGACAAGATAAAGAGGTCGGGAAGTGTCCTTGTCTCGGACCTGGCCGGTTAATAAATTATAGGTAAAAAGAAAAAAAAGAATCATTCTTTAATCTTCTTCAATTCCATTTTTGCCCATTTATAAGACGGTTCTATCTCCAAAGCTTTTTTCATCACCCTTATCGCCGAATTGACATTATTATTTTCTTTATAGGCGATCCCCAACCAAACATAGAATTCAGCGACTTCAGGAGAGAGCTCAACGGCTTTCAAAAATTCAACCAATGCCTTTTGTTTATCTCCTCCCCATTTTTGAGGAGTATGCAGGTATCTAATACCTAAACGTAAATGTGCCCAGGGGTTATCTGGATCAAGTTCGACACCTTTTTCAAGTTCTTTTTTTGACTTGGGTCCGAATATCATCCCGGCTAAAGGATTATCGTCTAAAACAATCTTCATACCATAAAGTGTTCCCAAAAGGGCATGGGCATCGGAATAATCCACCGCAATATCTATAGATTTCTTCACCCTTTCAATACTTTTATTCAAGTATTCTTTTGCTCGCTCTTTCTTACCTGCCACGTAGTAATAGTTGAGAATGCGATAGCTGCTTTCGCTTAGATAATAGTAAGTGGTACAGTTACATACCCCCTCTGTTTCTTCTAACAACAAGGATTCCGCTTTGAAAAGCATATTGATATTCTGTAAATATGTCCCTTGTTCCAGGTAATACAATGCACTGTCAATCTGAAAAAAAATTGCAAATATCAACATCATTCAATTCCTAATCGTTTTTTAAGAACGTCATTATCAGGGAAAAGAGAGAATCCTTTCTTCCATACTGCAGTGGCTTTATCTTCTTCTTTTACCTTTCTGTAAAGATCACCGAGCGTGATATACGTGAATACAAATTCAGGTCGTAAAGTATCTGTCTTCTCCTGTATCTGCAGAAGTTTACTTAAGATCTTTATCGCTTCGCTGTCGCAGTTAAAATCCTGGGGCATATGATAATAAGTCATACCTAATGCATAAAGAGCCGACCAATGAAGAGAATCTATAGCAATTGTTTTTTTGAACTCATCTATGGCGGAAGATGCAAGCATTCCGGCTTCTGGACCGGGACTATGCTGAATTTTGTCGATATAAGCCATTCCTAAAGCAAAATGAAAATCGGCTTTGTTTTTATCGACACGAACCATTTTTTTGAAAAATCCAATTTCCCGTTCAATTTCCTGTTTACTGAGACAAAGCTCTCGATACCTGTTTATTGCAGCTTCATCTGTTTTAACCTGCAAAATTCTTTCCAAATCAACCAGTGCCTTGATAGTATCTCCACGATACAGAGAACTATCTACGAGCTGTTGATAATATTTTAAGGACTCAGGAGGGAAAACAGAATTGACCTCTTGTTTTCCACGACAGCTGAGCTGTGTGATTATCAGTAAAAGAAAAATATAACTTGCAGGGATTTTCATAACACCTCCTCTTTTTTGAATCTTTTGACTGCAAGGGACAGACACAGAATTAACCAAAAGAGCAATATACCCAATTCTGTGATGTTTTGGAAAAAAGGTGTGCCGCGTATTATAATATTAGAAAGACCTTTATTCAAATAGGTATAAGGAAACACATGGGCAATTATTTTCAAAAACTGCGGCAGATGGTCGATAGAATAAAAAGTGCCGCCGAGAAAAAGCATAGGGAAAAACAAAAGATTGGCGGTCTGAATTGTCTGACTCTGTGTTCGGCCTAAAGAAACGAGAAACACCGCCAAAGCTGCTAATGATAATGTTCCTATAAATAAAATTAAGTTCACCTCAAATATGTTGCCCTTTATTCGAAATCCGAATACTGTATATGAAAAAAGCATAAAAAGATTGGCTACAACAAAAAGGATTATGAATCTGCTTATAATAAGACCGCTGAGATATATTAATTCGCTGACCGGTGAAATTGTAAGCCTTTTATAAAAACCATGCTGTCGGTAAAAATTCAGGACAAGTCCCGCGCCGAATACGGCGATATTGAGAGCAATCATACCGGTAAGCCCGCTCGTTAAGGTATTAATATAACCAGGGAATTTACCCCAAATGCCGGCAAAAAGCAGAAGACAAATAAAGGGAAAAGCTAAAGTATAGAAAACCGATTCTCTCTGCCTGATAAACAGCATCAATTCAATCCTGATGATCTTCAGCAATTTAGTCATTGAATTCCTCTCCGACTAATAGAAGGAAAACATCCGTTAAATCCACATTTTTCTGCGTAAAATTTTGATTGGATTTCTGCAATACATGGATAAGTTCTTGCGGCTGGTTTGTGAAAAAATATGTATTTACGGCTGTGTGAACAACCTTTGTTACTGGAGAATTTATCTTCAGAGAAAAATCCACTGGGCATGTTATGCGGAATTTAAATCCTATGTTTTTCACCAGACTCTGCGGTGAATCAATAGCACATAATTTCCCTTTATGAATAATTCCAATCCGATCACATAGTTTATCTGCTTCTGTAATATTGTGTGTATTAATGAAGACTGTTTTGTTTTCTTTTTTACAACCTTTCAAATAATCAAAAAATTTTTGCCGCGCAACAGGATCAAGGCGGGAAAACGGTTCATCAAGAATCAACACCCGGGGATCGTGAAGGCAAGCCAATATCATACCAAGACGTTGTTTTTCTCCCCGGGAAAGATGTTTATACAGCCGCTCCTTTTTATTCGCCAGTCCAAATCTTTCCAGAAGGAATCGTATCCGCTCGGATGATTTTATATTATGGAATGAAGCAAATAATTCAACAGCTTCTTTTACTTTTATGTTCCAGGGTAGAGCGGTATAATCCAATTGTACGCCTATAATACCTGCCAACCTTTTCCGTTGAAAAAAAGGATCCACGTTAGCAACAGAAATCTCTCCGGATGAAGGTTTTTTTAATCCAACGATCATCTCTGAAATTGTTGTTTTGCCGCTTCCATTGGGTCCCAAGAGTCCAAAAATTTCTCCCTTTTCCACAGTAAAAGAGATTTCGTCCACGGCGGTAAATCCATCATATTTTTTAGTCACTCTTTCGAATCTAATAGCAGCCATTTTGTGTTCTCTTTCTATTCAAAAACAGGCTTACCTATAACAATCGGATATAAAACAGCCTCATTAACACCATCAACTTCCAGAAAAGAATTAATTTCATCATCATGGAAGCCTCCGATAAGAACCGAACCTAAACTGATGGCTTCGCATATCAGGGATAAATTCTGAGCTACATGACCACTTTCCATAAGAACGAAACGATAACCGCGTTCGTGATATTTGAATGTTGTTCTTTTAAATATTCCCGTTATAAACAAAACAGCATTCGCACCTTTAATCATTTGTTGGATCATACATGCATTTGAAATAGAATCTCGAAAATCGCCCAATTTTAATTCTTCAAGCGCGTGATGTAATACATTATAATGATAGAGTCCCGGTTTAATATCTTGTGACAAAAAAATGTTTATGTAAAGTTCCAGGGGATAAAGAGCACCAGCCGAGGGAGTAACCCGTAAGAATTGAATCACGGTTGGATCCTTTGGAATGGGAACTTTTGCATTAATGCCGTAAGAAAAATACAGTAATTTTGCTGTTTCTTCTATCGTAATGGGCTTTCCGCTAAAATTTCTTCTTGTACGGCGTTGTCTGATAATTGTTTCAATGCTTTTATGTGAATTCGTAAAAGTTTTCGGTAATTTTATCTGTTTTTTGCCGGCATAGAGTTTATATGACATCGCCATTCTTTTCAAAAAATAAGGATGTCGTGTAACTGTTTCTATAAAAGTTCCATACTCACGGCTGTATAATTTGTTAATTTTAGTGTTCTCGTGAAAGATTTCCCATAAATTCCAGAGATGATTATCAGTAAGCTCGGCAAAAATATCTCTTTTTCTTTTTCGCATATTCTAAGCCGAAGGATGAGGATATAAATTTATATCACTTTCACAGCATGAACTCATAAAACCAAGTTTCACGGGTACATCATAAATTCTTTGACCACCCAAAAAAGGATATCGATGATCGCCGTGCAAAGGTATTAACCCCGGCACAATCACTCGCACAACACAGAAGCCAGCATCACGAATGTCACAAGTAGTAAGATCGCGATAAAATATATCAAAACCGTGTTTTCGGATTTCCTTGATACAAAATTCCAATATCTCGCCAGGTTTTTCGTATTGTTTGTTCCTTCTAAAAATCTTTTTTCCTGATTTGTTTTTCTTTAAAAAGGAAAAAGCCTTTTTCACCAGATCGTTTCGACGGGTATACAATTGTCCATGATCATCAAAGCTTCTTATATTGGAAAAATCGCGCCGGCAATTCCATTTTGGTTCTTTTTGATAAGAATATCGGATCCAGGGGGGAAGTTGAGAAACTTCAAGTAAAGCTTTTTTTAACGATTCTTCCATTGTTATACGGGTACCACAGCCGACTCCAATAATTTTTCCTATTTCAATCTGCCCTTCAAGAATAACCATAGCTGTGGGGATTTTTATATCCAATGTAATGTCGTAGAAGGTATATTTGAAATTATTTACACAAAACTTCGATTTAAAAAATTTATCAAGCAACCTGAAATTCTGAATATTCAATCGTGGTGGTGTAAGTTTACTCAACCATATAATCGTAAATGCATCACGTTCTATGATTTCATACAGTGCATTTAGAAGTGCAAAATCACGGGATGGTCCTGCAGCCAATCCTGTTGAAGTAATGGGGCAAATTGGAATTTCTTCTTTCCGCCGGGAAAACGGAAGGAAAATTGTTTGAGCAGGAACAAACACTTCTTCTTTGTTAACAAGTGAAAAAACTTTTACCCAGCTGATACGGCTCTCTTCGGTGAATTTCTTGTAAGGGAAGCCTTTCAGTTTGTATTGCCTTTCACTGAAGAGCGCAAATTTGTCCGGGTGAACAACATTTGTTCTTTTAGAAAGATTTTTATAACTATCAAAAATCAACTCTTCTGGATTATATATTGCACAACAATAACGTTCTATCGCCTCTCCGATTGAAGCAATATAAGCGTTTTCTTTTTTGCACCCAGCAGCTCCGCCTCTCTCCGGGGCTTGATGCAAAAAAAATCTTGATGTATCGGTTTTTTCTGTTCCGAATGAGAAAGTTTCAGGATCAAAATGCTGAGTAAAAGCGGGATAGATACCTTTTATAACACCGCTCCGTGAGGAAATCAATCTCTTCGCTTTTTTTATCATTATAGTATAATGAGATTCAGTCATTTTTATCACTATATACTTCAGCAATAGGTTCGAGCCACGGAAGTCGAAAACTATCTTCCCTAACACCGCACACCGGGCAGCGGGGAAGTTTAAGGACATCGTGTGTTTCAAAACTGAAATCAATTTGGTTAACAATAAGATAGCGACTGAAAGTTATTGGCGACTCAAAACCCGTTATGTACTTTATGATTTCCATAATCGCCAAGTTGGCAAGCACTTTATCTAAACTCTTTAAACACGGCGTATCTTTATTGACTCTTTTTTTTCGAAGGTAATTTTCATAGGCGATATATTCGTCATAAAAATCAAGATTCGCCTTAATACGGAGATCTAAACATTTAAAACATGCAGTAAGAAAAGGGACCACGAGTGGACCGACAATACCACTTGCCACACCGTTTTTACGTAAAAAGAAACAAGGTTTTTCGGTCGTTACAGCAAACTCGTTTACTTCCTCACAAAAGGATGGATCAAAAGCATCCATACAAACAACAATCAGGGTAATTTTCTCACATATTTTTTTATCGTTTAGATAAATTCGCTGTTTTGAATCTTTTTTATATATTTTCGTCGCCGATAGAAATCTGTTCTCTTTGAGCGCCCGACTGTCATCGCATACAAAAATCTTCTGAAACCCGGAAGCATATAATGATTCAATCATTTCAAAGGCAAGATTGCCATAATTTACCACACAAATTACGGAATCGGTGATCATCTTTTGCATAACCATTGGTTTTTTTGACCATAAACTGAAGAAATTGATTTGATCCCGGAATTTCCTATATTTTCTTTTATTTATTGTTTCTGCATCAATCAGAAAATCCTTCAGTTTATCAAGTACCAAACTCACTATTTTTCTATTAAGCCGGGTTTTGCTAATTATCTCTTTTATTGTATACTTACCATTCAGATAAGGCAGAATTTTTGTTAAATAGTCAGCAGATTCGCCTTTAAGTTTGTAGACGAAATCGTCCTCACCGATTCGAATTTGATATTCATTCTTATTCAGTGGAAAAAAGTGAACAAACTCCTTTATTTGAGGTCGTGTAAATTTTTCTTTCAAGCAGAACCTCCTCTTTAGTTATATATAGGGAAGATCATATCGGAGGGAATATGCCTAATTCGCTTCTGAATTGCAGTTACAGTTACAGCAACAGCAACAAAAAACCGGAATTCCTGGAAGCGTTATTTTTGATTCAATGATTTCTAATTCGAGATCTATTTTCTTCATAATCATCACCTCCTTTCTTTTGTTAAATCATTCATTCTATGATCTTCCCTATATTTTTATCATACGAAAAAATCGAACCAAAAAAATAGTCCAGAAAGCAATACTCGCAAACCCATATAAAAAGTAAATTATCTGTCTGCTTTTCGTGAAACCGTAATTCCCTTTTTTAAAAAAATGGAGCACATACTCCCTTGTTTGATTTAGAAGATGAGTACAATTAAATAATTCAGAAAGTATACTGTGTCCATCATTCGGAAAAAATGGAATAATATTCAGTATGATCTTTATAAATATTCCAAATAGAATAAAAGATAATAATGGGGAGTGAAAGAAGATAAAATTCACCAGATAAATGGTACTATAGAAAATCGTCTCATAATAAAGTCCTGACGCCCTGATTAATAATCGTTCTTTTTTAGAATGCAACCAAACATCCGGACAGGTTATGAAAAATAGTGGTATAAAAAAAAGTAATTTAATACCAAATGACTTCACCTTAATCCGATAATAATAACATGCCGAGATATGACCGACTTCATGGAAAAATGACGTTATATAAAGTAATAGAATCAATACAACAACATTAGACGCTTGTAATCGGATATCCGTCTTACCATATCGAAAATCCATTATTGTATGGAAAAGACAAAAGGCAATTATTAATAAATTTATTACTATTATCCACTTTTTGATAAAAAATTTTGTGTATTTAAAAATAACATCAGTAAATTTTTCGACATTTAAATCCAATAAATCGAGGGATAACATAGATTTTCTATTTTCTTTTTCTAGATTAAAATTTTTTTCTTCTAATAAATGAAAATCAGCCAGTTTTTTTATAAAAGCAAGCAGCGTCTCTTTATCAATTTCATAATTGAGCTTTTCCTCCGCCAAAGCTAAAATCTCATCGATAGGATGCATGCCATTCATCTGTTTTAAAATATAAAACTCCGGTGCTTTAAAACGATATAAATTTCCTGAAAGTTCATCCTCAAGAAGAAAGTACTCCTGTGCCGTCTTTTTAAATTTTATATCGTTTCTCAATTTAGGATATTCAATTTCAGTTAAATTCATCAATAATCACCCTTTTAGTAACCGCAATACTATACTTGCAATTTTTGTGCCAGAATTTTGTCCTGAAATTTCAAGACTTTTTTCTGGGTTTGTGACATTTTTGTCACAGATTTTTTGAAAAAAATGGGCTAAAATCGCTCAACGCTTTATTTTACAATACTTTGCCGTTGTGACATTTTTGTCAGTGGTTTTGACATAAAATGTCAAAACCCCAAAAATCAGCCGATTTTGAACAAAGATTTTTAAAATCTCCCGAAATCACAGGGATTATTTCAATCTGCTGCTCTTAGAAGTACACCAGATATTTCACCTTAACCGCACCTACCTGATTCTGTAATCTAAGACTGCCATTCTGATTTGTGCGATAGTCATTTAAGGCAATGTAGAGCCAGGACTTGGGTTTGAAGTTGTAAGTAAAGAGAAAGCCAAACCGATTGGTCAAAAATTCCATATCTTTAACTCTCGTCTCCGGCATGGTAAACACAGCTTCGTTAAAAATTCCAAATTTCATCCTGGGTGTAATCGTAAAATCTATCCTCGGTGTTGCCATGGGCCAGACGGCAATGATAGTATTGGTCGTATCCCACTCAACCCAGAAGTTTGAATTCACTTCTAATGAAACCCGGGGTATTATTGGCCAATAAAACCCATGATAGGTATTTGCCTGAAAGGCAAGAAAATCCCGGCGATAGTTATAGGAGTAATTAATATTACCACCAAACCAGAAATCGCAACGTGGACTATTGCCCCAAATTGAAAGATTCATCCCCCGACTTAAATAATCCGTATTTGCCTCATGATACATACCACCACGCAATACTATACTGCATCCCCAATTATTCCGAAATTTGGGATTAAATATCAAAAAACCCGATTTTGACCAATCATTTTTCTCGCCCGGCTCCTGGAACAAAGAAAATCCACTGCCAAACCAGAGTGTGCTCAATGCACCTTTTTGGTACTGTAAAAATGGTCCACTAAAGATCGTCAGTTCTTTTATCCCGACCCAGGGAACATAGCCGACATCACCAACATCAAATGAGTCATAAATAACCCCAGTACTTGCCATTGTCAAAAAGTTTTTGATAAAACCAAAATAACCTGAAGAGAACGCCCACCCTCTTTTTTCGCTTTTATCACTCATTGCCGTTTGAATGATGAACTGATTCGGACCTGAACGATACGCACCATCAAAACCAATTGCATAATTATAAGTATCACTATTTACTGCTGTACCACTGAAGAGTACCCCTAAGTCTGAAGCAGACAAGACCTTATACTTTGCCCTTAATACACCAAAACCACGAGCCGGCTCAATTAGAGTATCATTATGCATTATCCTGTCAGTATATGCACCAAAAAGCCCGTAATTCAATCTTTCTGACTTGCTCGTGAGTTTCAAACCACCAATTATCCGCACTACTTCACTATTTATTGATTTACCTATCCTCCGCGAATAGAAAATCCTTAAAGGTTTAAAAAAACCTGCGCCCTGACCAAAGTCTGACATCCGAAAGATATCTGCACCCTCAAGGAAAAACGGCCTTCGCTCATTCAGATAGGTCTCATATTGGGTTAAATTCAAAGTAAATGGATCTGATTCAATCTGGGCAAAGTCAGGGAATGCGGTGGCATTGAGTGTCGTCTGAGGTGTAAGGTCCCATTTGAGATTCAGACTACCACTGAATTTGGTATCGGTCTCAATAGTATCCCTGTCACGGCGCAAAAAACCCTCAGGATAGACTTCAAAATAATAACCCATTGCCTGGGGATTGATATTTTTTAATGTCCCAAATTTTGAAACGAGCATCCCCTCCTTCTGCAAAACCTCGGTCCAGTAATCGCTCTCCTGATTTGCTGAGATATATCGCTGAAAATTTATTCCCCATTCAGAAAGGCCCTTTTTATAGCGAATGGACTTAAAAGGGATCTTTATCTCCACTTCATAACGGTCATCATAGACTTTTACTGCGTAATCCCAGACCCCGTTCCAGGAAGTGTCAAATAACCTGCCGTCATCCAGAATCCAACCATCTTCATACAAACCACTGATATATACCACAAAACAGTAGGCGGTCGTCTTAATAGCAAATGGGTCTAAATATATCATGACCGCATCGTCATTTGAACTTAAGCGGTTCACAGGTTTAATATTCTTTGTCCAGCAACGAAATGCCACATAGAGATTATCTCTATCCTGCCTGAGATAGACCACGGTTTCATCTGAAGGTGGACTTTTTTCATAAGGAGAACTCTGCACAAAACCACCTGTTGAATCTCCTGTCAACCAGGACTCTTCAATAAATCCATCAATTTTTGGTGTTTTTTCAATGTATTGAGATATAATAACTTTTTTATTAAGATTTAAAAATAGGAAAGAGAAATATAGCAGATTCAGCATCTGAATTTCCTTACAAGGTTTTAGAGTTCGACAAATTATGCTTCGGTATCATCAAGGCTAATAAAAATGCAGCCACAATAGGAAAAGCCGCGAGCATTATCAATGTGCTGATATTAACAAACCGCGTTAAAAACCCAACAATAACGGAGAACATAATTTGTGCAACCGCTTCCACCCATGAAACAAAAGAAAGTACTGATGCCCTCATATCGTCAGGTATACGCTCATTTAAAATTCTTGCTCTTAGAGGTGATGAAGTACCAAGTGTGAAATGATAAACTAAAAATGCCATTAACGAAAAAATTGCATTTTGAAAATAGCCGGTAACAAACAGAGCAACACCACCAAGACTTATAAACAGAGCGAATAATTTTGTATATTCACTTATCCTTGCAAAGAATTTCTTTAATACCCAATTGCCTAATATTCCACAGAGTATAAATAATGTAAAAACGCCGCCCAAATATTTGATGTCTTCAGTGTTTAGTTTACTTAAAATTAACGGCTGCCAGTAGATAAAAGGCACCATTGCAGCACATATAAACAAAACAGTAATTATTAATATCAGCAATATTCCTCGATTCTTAACGGCAAACATTAAGGTAGTTTTAGCATGCATAAAAAAACTTTTGATACTTTCAGCTTTCACTTTTTCTTTTAATCGGGTGGAGGAAATAGGACTGACCATTAAAAATGTAATTCCAAGGGCGAAATATATTATTGAAGACAGCAGATAAGGAGCAAACTGAATTATTGGGTAAATCAAAGCGCCTGTAATCCCCCCTACTATTTTGCAGATTGACATTGCTATTCCTAATTCCGCATAGAAACTGGACAACCTCTTCTTTATGCCTGAATCAGTAGCGAGAATCCACGCCGTAAACGAACCTGTTGCAAATGCGGTCCCTAATGAACCAATAATAATGGCAATAATAAATGAAAAAAAATTGTTAGCAAAGACAATTATAGAACATGAGAAACTTAATAAAAAGTAAGAAATAACAACAGATAACGCATTTCCATATCTATCTGCAAAGATACCTGTGGGAAATTCAGTTAATAAAATCGTAGCGCCTGATACACCACTTAAATAGCCGATCTGCTCTAAGTTTAATCCGCGCGAGAGATAGAAAATAGTATTAATAGAAAGAGAAAGGGCAACGGCGAAATTGCCTGCACATCTAAATAGAAAATAGAATCTTTCATATTTGCTTCGGCTTTTGTCAAAGAGATACTGAACCATAATATCTGTCTAACAACCTTTGAGTAGCTAATTTAGTAAGCTGACAGCGATACTCCATAATCTTAGGTGTCTTCCTTGATTTGAAAAATTCTCTGGTTATGTAGCAACCACCTTTGCATAAACCTTCTATCTCGCAGTTCTTGCAGGATTCAATATTATATGTTAAATTTTCTTTGATCATTGTTTATTAAACCTAGATTCGCATTCATACGAAATGTTGATTTTGAATTCTGTCGGTAAATATGATTCACCAACTTAGCTACTTGCACTACTGTAGCCTTTCAAACAAAGATAAAAAAGTTTTCTGGAGATAAAAAAGCCAATAAAGATGTAAAAAATTGTAAAAAGAGCTAAAATTTGATAGTTTTCTATCGTCTTCAATATCACTGCCGCCGGTAAATTTGCAATTAGTATAACCGGTATTAGAAAAGTAAAAAAGATGCGTGATCCGTTTTTAAAAATACTCGCGGGATATGATGCATATCGCAGAAATTCACTTTGCATCCAGTATAAAGCAGTAACCTCAACAAAAAGAAACGACAATAACATTATAGAAAGTCCTAATAAATATCTTAAAATCACACCTCCCAGCACAAATATAGTAAACATTATGATCTGTCCAGATGATGGCACTAATTTCATCTGACTTAACGAATGTATAAGAAAATAACACGGTATGGGTAGCAACAAAAATGATTTCACATCAAAGTATCGTACTGAACAAATGAATTGAACATCAACGGGTTTACACAAAAGATGGTCTAAATCACCCGTGCGAATAAGCCTGGGGAATTTGTTAAAGTTCTGTGCAAAGAAAGATTGATAAAGATATATTATAATCTGATTGGTAGCAACCAAGAAATATGTTTGATGAACGCTCCATCCGTTGATCGTTTTAATATGGTGATAAATTATATCAAAAAAAAGCACAGTAAAAAAGAACCACAGCGTGTTGCTAATAAGTTGTAGTAAAAAATTAATCGAAAATTCCATTTCTCTAATAACAGAATTTTTTATAAACCGCCATAAAAGTATTCGGTATTTATGCATCTATCCTCCGTAAGCTTGGTATTTTTTTGTCCCAGCTCGCCACAGAAAATATGCGCTGAAGCAAAAAACAATAATCCAGACTGCTTCCACAAAAATCCCCACAAAAATTTCGGAAGGCATAAGGTTACCAAGGTATGTTTCGATCGGAAAATTCAGAAGATATTTAAACGGTAAAAAAGAGAAAAATTTCTGTAAAAATTCTGGGAAGAGACTAAGCGGCAGCAGAGCTCCAGCAGAAATAGGTACGATTATATCTAAAAACGTTTGAAGTGAACTGATTTCTTCAATCCAGAATGCAGTAAGGCTTATTGTAAAAGTAAGCAAAAAACTTAAAATAAAAGAGAGGAAAAGCACAATAAAAAAGTATAGATAGTTCGAAAAAACCGAGGGAAAAAAGAATTTTTTCAAGAAAAGCTGATCAAATATTGCTAAAATGACAACAGTCATTGGAATATATTGTATATTAGCCCCAATTTTAATTGATAAAGAATGTCCAAAATAACTATAAGGTTTTACAAGATAATTAGAAAGTCGTCCTTCCCTAATATCATTTGCAATTTCATAATTTACACCAGCATAGAATACGTCCCGGAGAAGAATGACTAAAATATAATATGTTACAATCTTTATGTTAGTATAATCACCAATGAAGTTTACTTCAGTAAAGATACTGTCCCACAAAAGAAATATAAATATCAACGGCAAAGTAATTACCAGTATACTGGCAATATAGTGCGTTCTATATTCAACGCTTTCCTTGAGTAGGTTATCAATTATTTTTAAATTTACCTGTATCTTCATAAATCCTTTTAATCGCATCCTCTAATTGTAGTTTGTCAATCGTTATCTCTTCTACTTCATTTTTCTGCAGAATATAACTAATTACATCTTTAAGTTTCACTGTAGGTATTTTAATTACATAATAATTTTTATTGTGTGACAGTACAACACCGATTTTTTCTACATCGGTGTGTTGTTTTTTAAATCTAATACGAATAACCGATTCCTGTAATAATGTTTTTAGAATTTCTTCTTTTTTGCCATCAAAAATTATTTGACCATCGTCAACGATGATAATACGATTACAAATACTTTCGATATCTTTGATGTAGTGGCTTGTTAAAATAATCGTTGCGTTATGAGTTTGATTATATTCAATCAAAAATTTTCTTATTACATCCTGTGCTATAATATCAAGTCCAATTGTAGGTTCATCGAGAAAAATAATTTTAGGCGCATGCAATAAAGATGCGATAAGTTCCATTTTCATCCGTTCACCAAGGGAAAGCTTTCGGACAGGAATGTGAATTTTATCACCGATATCCAGTAATTCAGTCAGTTCTTTCAGCCGTTCATTAAAAGCTTTATGGTGAATACTATAAATTTCTTTATTAAGTAAAAAAGTTTCCATTGCAGGAATATCCCACCATAGTTGACTTTTCTGGCCCATTATAAAAGCAATATTTTTAAGGAATTCTTTATTACGTTTATAAGGGACAAAATCCATAATGCGGACATTACCTTTTGTCGGATATAGAATGCCAGACAATATTTTAAGGGTCGTTGTCTTGCCGGCACCATTGGGGCCAATGTATCCAAGTAATTCACCTTTTTCTACTTTAAAGGAAATTTTATTTAAAGCAACTACTGATTCGTACTTCCTGAAGAAAAAATCTTTTAAGCTATTTAAAAATCCAGGCTTTTTCTTGTGGACTTTGTATATTTTTATCAGATCATTAACTTCTATAATAATAGACATTTATAGCCTCAAAAATTCTTTCACAGAAATGGATGATGCATCCATTGTATCTGGGAATAACCGCGCTCTATTATATTTAATTTTTATAGCCTCTGGTAAATAATTATAAAAGAAAGAAAACATACAATCAACTTTCTCACGGTTGTTATTGAATAATAACGACTGTTGTGCACAACCACCAAGGCATAAAGGTAAATATTTACATTTTTTACACCTTTTTTCTTTTTCCCACGGAATAGGATAAAAATCTTGTGATAATCTTCTGAATATAGGACTAAAAGATTGTCTAATATTCCCTATAAAACCAGCTTTGGTTCCAACAAGGCTTGCGCACTTGTATATATCTCCTTTGTAATCAATAAAAAAATTTTTCATCGTGCGATAAGAACAAAAACCGCTGCTAATTGGGTCAACTATTCTAAATTTTTCTCGTAATGCCGCAGAATATAATACCGTAAATATATCAGCGATTTCCTTACCATGGAGTTGATTTTTAACAAAGTAGGTAGGATTATCTGCTTGTGGTCCCTGTTTAACAACTGCAAAAACAACGCTGAATCTATCGTATTTTTGCATCTTTTTTGTAGATAGAAATTTAATAAGATCTATTATATATGAATAATTTATCCGATCGATATTAACTGACATAATAACAGTCATACCTTTATCTAAAGCATTTCTAATATTATTAAAAATTATCTGAAAAGTACCTTTACCATTACAAAAAGGTCTTCTTGAGTTATGAATCTTTGCAATACCATCAATTGTGCACATGATTTTATTAAAATTGTATTCTTTCAACATAGCAACGATTTTACTTGAAAGCAAAGTTCCATTTGTTACAACTGAAAAAACTTTTTTTAATGCATATTTTTCTGCTACCTGATTTATTTCTTTAGCTACACTGCTCAAAATTTGAGGGAATAACAACGGTTCTCCCCCGTGGAAGCAAAAATCAAGTGTTTTCGGTGACCAAATTGTAACTAAATTTGTAACCCATTTCATCAAATCAGCAACTAAATTTTCAGACATATGTTTATCTTCAACCTTTCTATCATTTATACCCTCTTCATAACAATATACACAGGCGCAATTACAACTGTATGTCGGCAGAAAACTAATCGCTACCACGTCTGTTAATAACCGATACCGCTCAAACCAATATTTTAAAACCCTTAACTCATTGATTTCTTTTTCTACCAGTATATTTAATTCAAGCAATGCTGTCAATAATTTGTGTGAAATTGAATTTATGTTATCATACTTAATTTTATTCCGCACGGTATTGGGAAGCATCAATAAGCTATTTTGTAAGGTATTAAAAACCAACGAATATTTCTCTGATGGATAATCAACTACCCAGATATTATACCTTGATTCTTTAAGTTCATACATAGATTACTTTCCAGAAGTTTTGAATAAGGAGGCTTCTTCAAATAAACTTCTTTGAAGCCTCCTTTAATACCTGATTTTTTAATTCGGACATCGCTGTGTACGCTGATTACAACCCGGGAAAATATCAGCATTAACCAATAAAGGTAAACCAATTGAAATAATTATGAGGAAAGTGTTGTTTTCTTTTATTATCATCTTTATCACCCCCTTTCGGATCTCAAATTTTCAGAACTTTTTATTATCAAAATCAGCCTTCAGATTTAATAAAATTTGGCTTTTAGTAACCGCAATACTATACTTGCAATTTTTGTGCCAGAATTTTGTCCTGAAATTTCAAGACTTTTTTCTGGGTTTGTGACATTTTTGTCACAGATTTTTTGAAAAAAATGGGTTAAAACCGCTCAACGCTTTATTTTACAATACTTTGCCGTTGTGACATTTTTGTCAGTGGTTTTGACATAAAATGTCAAAACCCCAAAAATCAGCCGATTTTGAACAAAGATTTTTAAAATCTCCCGAAATCACGGGGATTATTTCAATCTGCTGCTCTTAGAAGTACACCAGATATTTCACCTTAACCGCACCTACCTGATTCTGTAATCTAAGACTGCCATTCTGAGCTGTGCGATAGTCGTTTAAGGCAATGTAGAGCCAGGACTTGGGTTTGAAGTTGTAAGTAAAGAGAAAGCCAAACCGATTGGTCAAAAATTCTGTCTTGCCAAAATCTGTGCCTGGTGTGGTCAAGACAAACTCATTGAAGATTCCAAAACTCATCCTGGGGATTGATCTTCTTTTAGGAAAGAAAAATATAGCAGATTCAGCGCCTGTAATCCCCCCTAATATTTTGCAGATTGACATTGCTATTCCTAATTCCGCATAGAAACTGGACAACCTCTTCTTTATGCCTGAATCAGTAGCGAGAATCCACGCCGTAAACGAACCTGTTGCAAATGCGGTCCCTAATGAACCAATAATAATGGCAATAATAAATGAAAAAAAATTGTTAGCAAAGACAATTATAGAACATGAGAAACTTAATAAAAAGTAAGAAATAACAACAGATAACGC
>DRIG01000056.1 GCA_011052815.1 candidate division WOR-3 bacterium
AAACTCAATGCCCAGGGTGATTCACTATGGGCTGAAACAATCGACGGCGGCGGCAGTGGAAAATCGGTTCAGCAGACCACTGACCTCGGTTATATCATCACCGGTAAGATATATGTTCGACCGCGCTATGAAGTCTACCTGGTGAAGACCGATTCCTCAGGCAATATCCTCTGGACCAATTCATTCGGTAATGTATTCGACTGCGAAGGCAACTCGGTGAAACAGACTGCAGACGGTGGTTACATCATAACGGGATTGTCGGAAACCGAAGACCTCTATGAAGTCTATCTTGTAAAGACCGATGAACAGGGTGACTCGATATGGGCCAAGACCTACGGCGGATTCCTGGATGACATCGGTTACGATGTCCAGCAGACCTTCGACCATGGATATATCGTCGTAGGAAGAACCTGGTCTTTCGGTGCCGGTGGTCTGGATGTCTATCTCATAAAAACAGATTCCCTGGGCGATACTCTCTGGACCCGCACCTATGGAGGTCCGTATAACGATGTCGCCTATTCAGTGAGACAGACCGCTGACAGTGGTTATGTCATCGCGGGCTGGACCGACCCGATGGGAACGACCGGTGATGACATCTACATAATCAAAACCGATACATACGGTAATATCATCTGGACGAAAAATATCAGCGGCGCCGGTCGTGAACGCGCCAACTGCATCCAGCAGACAGCTGACTACGGATATATCATAGTGGGCTGGACCAACTCTTTCGGCGACGGCTCTGAGGTCTATCTCGTCCGCCTCGGATCTGAACTTGAAGTCGAAGAAAAATCTTTTGATCAAATCGCCGTAAAATCGAGGTTCCCGGATTGCCGTATCCCTACATTTTTCAAGGATGAACTCAGGATGGAATTTTCAGAGATGATGCAGAAACCTTTTCAGATTGTTCTCTACAATTCATACGGCGCGCCGGTATTCAGAAAAAGATACTCTTATGCAACTTCCATTTTAACGATAAAGGATAAAAGAATGGCAGGGCTTCCCAGTGGAATATATTTCCTTTCAATTGTCCGTGATCAAAAAAATAATATAGTCCATAAGATAATAAAATTTTAGGAGGAGATGATGAAAAAGATACTCATCTTAGTCCTCGTCATATCAGGGGTCAAAGCATTCTCTTATGAGCCTGGTCTTCTGAATAATTCGAGCTTCCGGAATAACCTTGCTTTTTTTGATTCCCTGAATGTACGATTCATCGGGAACTGGCCCTTTGGTACTGCAAACGGAGTGGCGTATGATTCAACAAGGAAGTTGATTTTTCTGGGAGCCGGTACTGGTGTCTATGTGGTAAGTGATTCAAACCCTTCATCACCCCGAAAAATCTCCGACGTACTCTATACCCGCAGATACATTAATGCGCTTGCTTATGATTATTCAAACCAGCATATCATAATCGCCAACAAGGCAGTTGAAATCTGGGATGTTTCCGATCCCCTGTCTCCGATAAAAGTCGGCTCTTATGATACGGAGAACGCCCTGGATGTTTGCCTTCAGGATACCTTCGCTTATGTGGCGGACTATGATTCAGGATTGGTCATCCTGAATATCGCGGACCCGGCCGCTCCCTGTAAAGTAAGCTCCTACAGTACTCCGGGTAATGCCTCTGCAGTATGTGTACAGGACTCCTTTGCATATGTCACTGACTTTTCCGCCGGACTTCGGATTATAAATATCTCTGACCCGATCAATCCGAACGAAGCAGGTTACTACAATACAGCGACTCTGGCTTATGATGTTTCGGTAATCGGAAATTATACATATATCGCTGATATGTATACCGGACTGCGAATCGTCAACACATCGGACCCTCAGAATATCTATGAAACCGGTTTCTTTGATACCCCGGGTTGGGCGCAACGGCTTGATGTCTGTGGCGGTTATGCCTATGTAATGGACGTTCTTTTCGGGCTATTCGTCATCGACGTCTCTGACCCGGCAAATCCCGACTCAATGGGCTTCTACGACACACCGGGTGACGCCGCCTCTCAGATCTGTGTTTCAGGAACGTATGCGTACCTCACCGACCAGTATGCCGACAATGCCGGGCTCCACATCATCGATGTTTCAAACCCCTCAAATGTTTTTGAAATCGGGTATTTCAAGGCATGCGATGAAGGCCGCAAGGTATATATGTCAGAGTCCTATGCCTATCTTGCCGACGGTCACGCCGGCCTGCGCATCATCGATGTCTCGAACCCCCATTTTCCTTATGAAACGGGCTTCTATGATACACCCGGATATGCCCGGGATATCGAAGTAAGGGATAATTATGCCTATGTGGCAGATAATACCGGCTGTCTGCGCATCATTGACGTCTCAAACCCGTCTGTTCCTTATGAAGTCGGTTTTGATACTACGGGAACGGCTTATAATGGCGTTTGCCTTTCGGATTCATTCGCCTATATCGCCGACGGTTATGCAGGTCTGCGTGTTTTAAATATCTCAGACCCGAAAAATCCATATGAAGTCGGTACCTGCGGCATCCTTGCATGGGCGCCGCGTCAGATCGCCGTTTCAAACTCTTATGTCTACTTAACCGGTGCAGGGTCACAACCGGGTCTCCACATCATCGATGTCTCAAATCCGACGAATCCAGTTGAAATAGGTTACTGCAGCACACCGGATGCCGCCTACGGTATATGTATCGCAGAGCCCTATGCTTATATAGCAGCCTATACAGCAGGCCTTCGGATCATAGATATCTCAACTCCTTCGGCTCCTTATGAAATCGGTTCCTGCAATACCAATGCGGCAACCGACGTCTACATCTCAAACCAGTATGCGTATGTCGCAGACTATTCCACCGGGCTGCGCATCATTAACGTCTCAAACCCCTATGCCCCCTCGGAAACAGGTTTCTATGACACTCCCGGCCATGCATACGGTGTTTATGGAGCAGAACAGTTCATCTATGTCGCTGACGCAGGTGCCGGAGTCCAGATATACCAAAACCTTCTCCTTTCACAAAAAGAAACACAACTTAATCCTTACCTGCCGTTCTTCAAAAATCCCACGGTCTTCAAAAAATGCGCCGGTATTCAATTTCATCTGCAGAGGAGAGAAACAGTAACCCTTTCAATCTACAACACCCTGGGAAGTCGAGTGGGTTTCTATTCAAAAACCCTGAATAAAGGAATACATAAAATATCCTGGGAACCATCCGCTTCCGGAACATATTTTTATGTTTTACAACGACGGGAAAAGTCAGAATACGGAAAATTCGTTGTTCTGAAATGAAGCGCGTATCCTGAGGAAAAAGGAAATAAAGATGAAAAAAAATTTTATGATCATCCTTTTATGGACGGCGATCCTCTACAGTCAGGGTATCGACACCCTGTGGACAAAGACTTACGGCGGACCGGACGATGATGAAGGTCGGGCGATAGCACAAACATCAAACCAGGGATATATGATCGTCGGCTGGAAGACATCAATCAGTACCGGCTCAAAGGACATCTATCTTATAAAAACCGATGCAGACGGTGATACACTCTGGACAAAGACCTACGGCGGGACCGATGCGGAATACGGCGTCGATTTCAAACAGACGGGTGACGGAGGATGGATCATCCTCGGAGAAACATTCTCCTATGGCGCGGGGTTCAATGATATCTACATCATAAGAACAGACAGCCTCGGCGACACCCTGTGGACGAAGATATACGGCGGTACGTATTATGATAAAGCCAGAGCCGTCACAGAAGCCGTGGACAGTGACAACGGTTACCTCATTGTCGGTGCAACAGGTTCATTCGGTAATGGGGGAAACGACGATTTATATATATTAAGGATTGATTCGCTCGGTGATACACTCTGGACAAAGACCTACGGTGGCCTCAACTGGGATTGGGCATCCTCGGTGCAGCCGACTGCAGATTCCGCATATATAATAATCGGCGCAACGAATTCTTACGGCGCAGGTTATTTCGATGTCTATCTAATCAAGATCAATGCATCAGGTGAGCTCTTATGGCAGAAGACATTCGGCGGAACCGGTGATGACCGCGGTGAGGCGGTCTGCCAGACCTCAGATCAGGGTTACATCATAACCGGAATGACCAGAACATTCGGCGCCGGCGGTGAAGATCTTTATTTAATAAAAACCGATTCCCTCGGTACCATTGAATGGCAGAAGGTATACGGTGGTGCTCAAAATGAACGAGGTTATTCACTTCTGGAAACCGAGGACGGTGGGTATATCATCGCCGGTTACACGATGTCGTTCGGCGCCGGTGAATGGGATGTATACTTACTCAAAACCGACGAATACGGTGATACACTCTGGACACAGACCTATGGCGGTATGAACGGCGACCTCGCCCGCTCCATCCTTAAAACCCAGGACGGCGGATACATAATCGTCGGTAACACTGAATCATTCGGTGCCGGAGCCAAGGATGTCTTCGTACTCAAAACCGCACCGGAGCTGGAGATTCTGGAAAGGAAAAACCCCTGCAGGGAAACGCACCTGCTCCAGGCTGAACCAGATCCTTTCACAAAGAAACTGACCATAAAAATCGATGCAGAATCGGGTTTCCTGGAAATCTACGATGCAGGCGGTAGGTTGATAAAAGAATTCAAAAACAGAACCAGAAAGATCATCTGGGATGGAACCGACAGATCAGGTGAAAGGGCGGCTGCCGGTGTGTACTTTCTCCGTTTTTCCTGTGATGATTCGCAGATTCTTAAAAAAATCATAATGCTGAAGTGACTCGATGGAGAATCTTCCTGCCCTGTACTGGATCAGATGACCTCAAAAATTTTTTCAATCTCTTCAACGGTGTTATAAAAATGGGGTGAAAATCTTAAATAACCGCTGCGCAAGGAAACAATCACCTTGTTTTCTTTAAGACGTTCATATACCGCTCGGCTGTCTTCCCGCGGTCTGACGGTCAGAATACCCGATTGAAAACCTGCTTCCGGAGTGAGGATCTCACACCCCCTTGCGGTGAATCTTTTTCTCAATTCGGATTTGAGCATTGAGATCCGACGGGCGACATTTTCCAGACCGTACCCGAGTAACAAATTCATATTTGCAGAAAGTGCGCTTATCCCGATTATATTTCTTGAGCCGAGTTCAAACATGCGGGCGTCAGGATAGAGCGGCGGCGCCTTCTGGCAGTCATTGAAACTCCGCCATTGAGCGCCGAGCCAGCCGACGTGCCTTTTCTTCAACAGAGGAACACTCTCTTTATTCACATATAAAAAACCGGCGCCGGTCGGGCCGAAAAGCCATTTTCCGGCTCCGCAGGCGAGAAAATCAACATGACAATCCCTGATATTGAAAGCAACCGCACCGAGCGCCTGAATGGCATCGACCACAAAAAAGATGCCCCTCTCTTTCAAAAAATCACCCAATCTTTTGATCTCAATCATCTCACCGCTCAGATACTGAACAAAGTCGACCACGACCGCTTTCAATCGGCTGTTAAAATTCTCTTTGACCACATCGAGCGGGTCACGTCTGGAAAACGGTGCATAGACTTTCCGGCAATAAGGCAGATTGTGATTGACCACATAGCGGACTGCAGGAAAGGATTCTTCCATCACCAGTATTTCATCATCTTCTTTCAACGGCAGATTGATGAGTGCGATATAAATTCCCTCTGAAGTATTATGGGTGAAAGTAATCTCATCAGGCAGGGCGCCGATGAATTCCGCTGCCATAGAACGTGCCCTGTCCACACGCCTGAAGTATTCCTCGATATCGAACTCCGCCTGATGTAGATAAGTATTAATGCACTCGTCAACGGCCCGAACTCCTGAAAGAGAGATCGGACCGGTTCCGCCGTGATTAAAATAGATGAATTCTTTTGTAATGGGAAATTCTTCCCTTATTTTATCCATATCTCCGGATTCAAGGTTCAATCGGTTCATTACTCCTCCCCCATGCCTCTTCGGGGATTTCATAGTAAAAAGGAGAAATATCAGTATACAGAGAACCTCCACGCAGGGTCTCGCGCTGCCGGGCGCAGGTGATAAAAAGTTTTTTGCGTGCCCGGGTTATCCCGACATACAACAATCTCCTCTCTTCTTCATAATCCCTTAAATCATCCTGTGATTTATAGTGCGGTATCAGACCGTCTTCAAAGCCGGTGATGAAGACGATATCAAATTCCAGACCCTTGGCATTATGGAGGGTCATCAAACTCACACGTTCCGCGGTTCCGGTCCATTCGTCGATATCGCTTCTCAACGAAACATCGGCTAAATAATCCTGAATCCCGGCGTCAGGATGCTGTTTCACGTACTCTCTGATGGAGATCAACAGTTCCTCGACATTCTTACGCCTGATGTAATCGGCGTCGCTTTTGTCCACATTCAAACTGTCGAGGTATCCGGAATCCTGAACGATCTTTAAGACGAGTTCATAAAGGTCTGTTTTATCACGTTCTTTTCTGAATCCCTCCATCATCCCGACAAAAGAAAGAATTCTCTTTTTAGTGTTCTTATCGATATTTGCGACCTTCTCGACCTGCTGAAGAACCTGATAGAGTGGAATCGAATTCATCTCACTGTATTGCAATAACTTCCGCAGGGTCACATAACCGATCTTACGCGCCGGAACATTGATGATCCGCCTCAAACTGACACTGTCACGTATATTGCTTATCACCTTTAAATAAGCAAGCACATCCTTTATCTCCGCACGGTCGTAGAACTTTAATGCGCCGACCACCTCATAAGGTATTTGATATCGTATAAAACAGTCTTCGAAGATCCGGGACTGATAATTGATTCTGTAAAAGACCGCGATACTGCTCAGATTCTTTCCTTTAAATTTCGACTCGAGTATTTTGCGCGCCACATAAGCCGCCTCAGTATAAGCGTCAGAGCCAGCATAAAACTCCAGTTTTTCGCCGACTTCATTATCACACCACAGGACTTTTGACTTACGGTATTCATTGTTACTGACGACCGCGGAAGCCGCTTCCAGAATCGTCTTTGTGGAGCGGTAATTCTGTTCCAGCTTTATGACAACGGCATCGGGAAAGTCCTTTTCAAAATCGAGGATATTTCTTATTTCAGCACCGCGCCAGGAATAGATCGACTGGTCGTCGTCACCGACCACGCAGAGATTGCGGTGTTTTCCGCACAGCAACTTCGTCAAAATATACTGTGCCCGGTTTGTATCCTGATATTCATCGACCAAAATATATTTAAAACGATTCTGATAATAATCCAATGTCGGACCGTCGTTCTTTAAAAGCTCGACAGCCTTCATAATCAAATCACCGAAATCGAGTGCGTTGTATTCAATAAGTTTTTTGTTATACAATTTGTAAATCTCCCCTATGACTTCATCGATAGATTCAGGAATACGCAGGTCCTGTTTTATTCTGTTGATCCGCGAAGCCGCGAGAGAAGGAGGAAAATATCTGGTGTCGACATTCAATTCTTTAAGGCACTCTTTAATCAAGCTGAGCTGGTCGTGTTCATCATAGATCGTGAAGTTATCGGAGACACCGAGCAATTCCTGCAGGTCTTTTCTGGAACAGAGGCTTGTTCTCAAGATACGCACACAGGTCGAGTGATAGGTCCTGATCCAGATATCACGGCAATCGCCCAGCAGATGAAGAACCCGGGTTTTCATCTCATCCGCCGCCTTATTGGTGAATGTTATTGCCAGGATGTTTTCCGGTTTTGTATACTTCTGCTGAATAAGGTATGCAATGCGATAGGTGATGACCCTCGTCTTACCGCTTCCTGCACCGGCGAGGATCAATATGGGCCCCTGCTTTGTCTTCACCGCCTTCTGTTGTTCACTGTTCAATTCGGCAAGATAGTCGATCACGCTCCATTATATTCCTGTTCATTGATAAGTCAAGTAAACCATTGACTTCGGACTACAATTTCTTATAATATTTTATGGAGAAAAAAATGAAAAAAATTATCTTACTCTTCTTTTGTACAACTCTGGCCATTGCAGCCGATTATAATAAAATCCCCCTTTTAAAATGGGCGGGACCGCCGGGGTCTGAGCCGGAAACATATGAAGAATGGATTACAGCCCATCCAATGCGTGAACCATCGTACATCAGGGATAGAGTTGTTTACGGTGACGGCCGCGCCGGAACCGTCGCACTCTTTACCGAACAGAACATCGCCCAGTCCATTGCAGAAGAGATCACCCAATTAACGAACAATCTCGCCTCAGAAGGATATACCGTACTCAGTTACCAGATCGACGGCGGTTCTCCTGAAGACCTGCGGAATTTTCTTCAGGGGTTGTACGCCAGTGACAGTATCGAAGGCGCCCTCTTCATCGGTGATATACCGGTGGCATGGTTTGAGATCGCCGATGACTTTAATCAATATGGATACACTGACTTTCCCTGTGAACTCTTTTTCATGGACCTGGACGGCACCTGGCTCGACACCATGAATACCGGCAACGGTAAATACGACGGCCACCAGGGTGAGCTCTCTCCTGAAATATATATCGGTCGACTCTATCCAGCGAATCTCGGTGATGATACATTGCTCCTTCAGAACTACTTCAAAAAGGATAATGCATTCAGGCACGACACCCTGCTTCTGACACAACGCGCCCTTGTATTCGTCGATGACGACTGGATTCCCTGGGCTAATCAATGGGCTGATGATGTCGCCCTGCTCTATCCGGATACAATGAACTACTGGGATGCCGAAACCACCCGTGCGTCGGTCTATCGGACAAAACTGGATACGACCCAGGCATGGGTGTCGGTATTCGCCCATTCCTGGCCTGGCGGTCATCAATTTGCGTACAACAGCGGCAGCAGTCATGATTATTACTACGCCTCTGAATACACAGCTCAAAATCCGCCGACGAATTTTTACAACTTCTTCGCCTGTTCTTTTTCCCGTTATACTGAATCAAGTAATTGCGGTGGCAGCCGGGCGATCTTCAATCAGGATTATGGACTCTGCTCAATCGGTTCGACAAAGACCGGCAGTATGCTCGACTTCGAATATTTCTACAACTGGCTTGGAAGCGGTACGAATCTGGGTAAAGCGTTTAAAGAGTGGTTCACCCACATTGTCCAGGACGGTGTCACGTTCGACGAATTATGCTGGCATTATGGAATGACGTTGCTCGGTGACTGTTTTTTGATTCCCAAAGGGCACAACACCGCGGTCAAAGAGAGTGAATCGGAAAACCCTGCATCTGCGCCATTCACCCTGTTGAAGAACCCGATCCCAGATCTTATCCAGCTGAATCTCCGAATCGACAATATCACGGAAGTAAAAATAACCGTCTTTGATTGTACAGGCCGGGCTCACATTTTCTCAACATATACGCTCAATGCCGGAGAAAACAGAATATCAATAAAAGAGAGCGGAAAACTCCCCGCTGGTATCTATTTCCTCAAAGTGGATATCGGAAACCGAACAGCGACCAGAAAAATAGTGAAGCTATAAAAAGAGTATCCTACTCACTCTCTCTTTTCGGAACAGTCCTTATGCCCCTCTTGGAACCCGGGGTATTGTCGAACTCTTCAATCAGATAGAAAAGCAAGAGAGGGAAAACACGGGAAAATTCACCGTGCATATATGAATGGGCGAGATTGACGAACTCCAGAAGTTTCTTTTCCGAAGAAAGTGCCGAGTTGTCGTCGGGATGAATAACCCGGCAGATCGTCCTTAATTCAAAAGACGGGATATCAAGAAAAACAATGGTAGCCGTCGGATTTTCCATAACATTCAAGAAAGTATGGGTCTCAAATTCCGGCGTTGTATAGAGTTCGAGGCTCGTCTGTTTGCGCCAGTCAAAAAACTGAGGATCTTCGTAAAATGATTTTAATACATCCATCTTCGCCGGCATCGGTTTGTCGTACGTCTCTTTCAACTTCTTTATCGCCTTATCAAGATTTTCATCCTTTGGAGCGAGCCCTATTCCCTTCACTGCATTATTGACCGTGAATTCAGAGTCAAGACGACCGAGTCCATAAGTGGCGACTGCACCGGAATGCGGACCTGCCAGACCAGGCATCTTACCCGTTTTTATCGACTCGAGAAACTCCACTCTCTTCTCGGTATTCCATTTTATAAAGTCCTTACTTGCCTCCCTTATCTTGAACTCATTCCATTTTCCGTCGATTCGAGCTTTTATCAATCCTTTTTCATAACCACTGAGATCAACGGAGCTTTGAAGGAATTTTGAACCCTTCCAGAAGTTCTTGTTCGAATGCTCCCATTTACCGGCCCACAATAGTTTCGGCAGGTTTCCGAAGAAGACAGCCACCGGAGCGGCAAAACCGAAGAGTTTCAAAAAAGTCCGTCTGTTCATATATCCTCCTTTGACTTTACATCACTTAACTGTCATTATAATGACAACCGTTTTTCAGTCAACAGTGTATAATTACCTTGAACTGTCCAACGGCTGTAATACCTTTATTTCAGTAAAACAACCTTTGTGACGGTCTGTTCATATGATGTGGTTGCAACAATGAAATAGACCCCCTGCTCTGCCCCTGCCAACCGCTCCTCGACTCCGACACCGCCTGCATACTGCCAGAAGATGGAATCAGGCGTTACATTAAACCCGGCATAATAATAAATATAATTACCCGTCCAATCCGCAGCCAGATTACCGAACTGTCCGTTCCGTGGTGTACTTCCAAGAGAAATCCAGGTGTCGCCCGCAATGTCATATCCCAGAAAATCGGCGGAAAGACCGCCCCGAGACCAGTATATTTTGTCAAGTGACGGCAGAATAGCCAGGCCGCCGTTTGCACAGGTCGCTCAAGACGTCATATTCCCAGAAACCGTCTCCACCGCCGCCCGTTGATTCATAAAGATACACCTTTCCTTGATAATAAGTCAGCCCCACATACCAGAAAGTACTGGATATACCGTTCAAAAGTGTCCAGTCGGCAACAGCGGGTACCACCCGAATGAAAAGAAGAACAAAAATCATGATCAACATATTTCTTTTCATCTTTGACTCCTTTTATCCAATTGTAATGATTTTTTTCACTGCTATTTTTTGTAAACCGTTTCTCTTTCATAAAGCGGTCTGGTATAGTAAAACAGTTCTTTACAATCCCGGCAACGGAAAACATATCTGTTGGCACGTACCCGCTGGTTATATCTCGGGATAAAGCCGAAGATATCTGAAAGATCAAGATATTCGATATTGATCTTACCGCAGTAAGGACATACCTTTTTGCTGGTAAATTTAACTTCCTCCATAAAGGACCTCCTTTAACGGTCTTTTTTGCTCAGCCGTGTAATATTAATGGATTATGTTATTTTTGTGTTATTCTAAAGATGGTTACTTAAGTAGTCCCTCAGCTCAGGTTCAGTATAACACGCTTTCTTAAAAATCGCCTCGGCTTTTTCCGGATCTCTTCCCCTTAAAAAATCACATGCCTTCAAAACCACCCGGCAATACATATCCCGGGCATTCAATCGGTGGACTTCCACCCAGGCATCATAGAGATTCTCACTCAAAAGCGGTCCCCGATATAGTTCAATCGCGGTATTGTAGTGAATCACACCGACATCTTCCCTGCCGGAATTAAAGAGTAGATCACCGTTCTTAATCTCATCGTGGAACCGGAACAGATCCACCTCCAGTCTCTGTGTAGGATATCTGAATTCATATAATCCTGTTTCATGATGGATCACTGCTGAACCATTAAAACCGAATTCATCAAAGGCACGCCTCAGGAGAAAAATCAATTGCCTGAGGGAATTGAACGATTTCTCCGGTGCCTCACC
>DRIG01000057.1 GCA_011052815.1 candidate division WOR-3 bacterium
ATTTTCAAAAGTATTTCCCGAATTTGAAAGAACGGGCACGCCATAAAAAGAGATACCTGCTCAATAATCTTTCGGAATTGAATATCAGTACTTTTCACAGCCTTTTTGCTTCATTTCTTTCAACCATTCCTTTTGCCGCCGGTATCTTACCTGGGTATGAGATTATCGACGAAACTGAAGAGGGGATGATTTTTGACAAGATAGTGACTGAGTTTTTCGCACAGGCGTGGAAAGACGACAATCTTGCTGAAGTGATCGCCGATTTACTCGAACAGCAGGAAACACGACTTCGGGATAGCATAACTTCTTTTTTCAGGGATATCATTCCCTGGCTGGATTTTCTTGAGGAACTGGTCAACAGCGAGCAATCGATAAAAGCCGAGTATGAAACCCGCCGGCAGAACTTTATTGATTCTCTGTACAGGTTGAAAAATTTTTTAGAAGAGCATCAAGCATCCGCTTGTAGCAGAACCACCGGTAGTGTCAACAAGTATTTTGCTGGTTTTATGACGAAACTTGAACGATTGCTCAAGAACGGGGATATGGAGATGCTTCAGGATCGTCGGATTTTCCCCGGGGTTCTGGACAAGAAGTATTTTAAATCATTCTGTGATAATCTCGGTGAAGCAGCCGCTGAGTTCAAAAAGATAAAAGAACAGCTCGAAGCGGATAGGTATAAATATCTGGAAGCCCTTTCAGACCATGAAATCCTGGTGCGTTTGAAGCCGATTTTGAAACTTCATCAACTCTTCCAGCGGGAAAAGCAGAGAAGAAACTTGATTACCTTTGATGATATCGAAAGATATACAATCAGGGCGTTGAAAAATAATCCCGAGCTGGATTATCTGTATTTCAAGTTGAGTAAAGAGATACGCCACTTGATGATTGATGAATTCCAGGATACGACGTATTGCGAGCTGGAGATCCTGGAGCCGATAATTGCGGAAATTACGTCGGTCTCACCGGAAGAGAAGAGCTTTTTCTTTGTCGGAGACCCGTATCAGGCGGTCTTCCGCTGGCGGGGAGGAACGCCGGTGCTGTTCGATTTATTAATAGATGAATATAAAGGCAAAATTGAAGAGGAGCGATTAACCGTCAATCACCGCAGTAAAGAGGCAATCATAAAATTGGTCAACAGAATTCTTGACAAAGATGATCAGG
This sequence comes from candidate division WOR-3 bacterium, assembly GCA_011052815.1. NCBI lineage: Bacteria > Pseudomonadati > Caldifarciminota > Caldifarciminota bacterium. Next base: position 1,162 of record DRIG01000057.1, read on the forward strand.
TAAAACCGGATAACCGCGGCGGCTGGATCAGATTGGAGTCGGTCGGTGACTTTACTGATATGGATTCGGGCAAAGAAGCAGTTAAGGCAAGGACCGCTGCAATAATAAAAGATCTTTGTGAAAATTATGGTTATGATTTTTCCGATATTGCGGTCTTGGTACGTACCAATGAATTCGGCGCTGCTGTCGCGGATAAACTTGCAGAAGAGAACATTCCGTATATCACCGCCTCGCGCAGCACCATCTTGGACGATACGGATGTCCAGTTCATGCTGAACATTCTCAGATTTCTTGATAATCCCGAAGATGATCTCGCCCTGAGTAAGGTCCTGCTGTCGTCTGTTTTCGCTATTAAAGAAGAGACGATTGTGAATCTGAAGGCGACTAAACAGACCATCTTTTTGAATCTTTCCCGATTTCATCCTGACTGGGAAGTATCCAGAAAATTAAAAACCCTACTTTCCTTTGTCCAATTTTCAAATATTTATGAATTGATTTACGCTGTGTATAAAGAATTAAAACTCACCCTTTCCTACGGTCTTGCAACATTACTGGATATCGCCCTTGATTACACCAGAAAAGGAGTTAACTCCCTTAGTGCTTTCTTAAAGTGGATAGAAGGAGCCGGCAGAGCGATGGAAGTAAAACACAGTCGGCAGGAAGGGGTCAGGATTTTAACCGTGCACAAGGCGAAAGGGCTGGAGTTTGAAGTGGTGATTATGCCGGATATAGAATGGCGACTTCATAGTCAGGAAAATAAGAAATTACTTTTTTCATACGAAGCAGAGGGGTCCAGACCAAAGAAAATATACTGGAGAAAGATCGGAAAGTGCATAGATGGCCTGGTGGAGGCGGAAGAAGTTCGTGTAAAAAGGGATGAACTGAATCTTTTGTATGTCGCGCTTACCCGTGCAAAAGAAGGGATATTCATTTTAGGATTTAATCATCTTAAGAAGAGTGATGGATTCTGGGGGGGAATCATACGGGATAAATTGGGCGGTGCGACTTTTGCTGATGGAGAGATTTCCAGAAAGGAAAAACGTTCTTTCCCGCAACCTGAAGAAGAACGTTTCGGTATGATTACAGAAGAAAAACCTTTTGTCAGAGAAGAAAGGTCTTTATACTCACCCACTGAACGAGGAGTTGAAATCATTGAATCCTTCAGACGCAAAAGGATCGCGTATGGTTTGATGGTTCACTATGCCTTAAGCAGGATAACCTGGCTTGATGATTTAAATCTTGATGAAGTGGTCGGGGACATCGTTGAAACGCTTAAAAACACTTATGCCCGATTACCCGAGGAAGAAAAGGAGGTTGAAGATAAGGTTGAACCGCTTTTGCTTGAAACCTTTCAAGACCCTGAATTGAGATTTCTCTTTTTCCAAGACGGCAGAAAGGTTGATTGTAAAAATGAGCTGCCCATATATTTTGAAGAAAAAAACAGGGATGTTGCAGCACAGATAGACCGGTTGATTATAATGGATACTTCTGTTTTTATCATCGATTACAAAACAGGGGAAGAGAAGGATGAGTACAGACACCAGATGGAGATTTACAAGAGGGGTATCAAAAAAATCTTTCCCAAAAAAGATATAAAGGCTTTTCTGATTTTTGTAGAAAAAGAAAGAGGGAAAAAGATTGTTGAGGTCTGAGTGATCAGTAAAGGGTCATCCGTTCTTTAAGGAATTTCGGATCCAGTTTTCCCTGGGCGACAAGATGGCGCTTTGCCTGCTCCAGATTTTGCATGCCAAGCTGTCTGCCTGTCTGGATGACCGATTCGATCTGGAATATTTTTTGTTCCCGAATGAGATTACGAACCGCCTGTGTGGCGATCAATATTTCAAATGCGGCGACCCTGCCGGTGTTGTCTTTTACAGGATATAACCGCTGGGCAATGACCCCCTGAATTGATTCAGAGAGCTGGATCCTTATTCTGTCCTGGTCGCCTGAAGGAAAGACATCGATTATTCTCGTAATGGTCTTTGGTGCACTCGAGGTATGGAGTGTACCGAAAACTAAATGGCCGGTTTCCGCGGCGGTCAATGCCAGGGAGATTGTTTCCAGATCCCGCATTTCACCGACAAGGATATAATCCGGGTCTTCACGCAAGGCGCTGCGCAGCGCGCGGGCAAACGAGTGGGTATTGGTGCCCACTTCACGCTGGTTGACATTACATTTTTTAGGTGTGTGGACGAATTCAATCGGGTCTTCAATCGTTATGATATGGCCGGACTTGGTACTGTTTATGTAGTCAATCATTGCCGCAAGGGTGGTTGTTTTGCCGGAGCCGGTGGGACCGGTGACGAGAATCAACCCGTAGTCGAGATCAATCAGTTCTTTTATTACTTTCGGCAGACCCAATTCTTCCAGGCTTCTGATTTTTGAAGGGATCACCCTGAATACGGCACCAAGTCCCTGGCGCTGGTGGAATATGTTCACTCTGAACCTGCCGATTTCAGGTATCTCTACGGAAAAATCGAGTTCGTGTTCCTGCTCAAGAAAGGAGATCTGTTCTTGGTTGAGTATCTGATACAGCAGTTTCTGAGCGGTCTCTTTGCCGAGTGGTTTTTCGTCAAGTTTTTTTATGGCACCGTTGAGCCTGATCATTACCGGCGAGCCGGCGCTGATATGGAGATCACTTGCATGTTGTTCTGTGATGTGTTTGAGCAATTTATGGATTTCGTTCATATCTTTATTTTCTTTTTTCGTCGACCTCTATGACAAGTTTGATCTTCCCTTTTATCTCAGTACTTTTACCGCCGCTGTCGGTTAATTTGATAAAGGCATCATCGGCTTTAATCTCAAGGGTCATCTTTTCAGTGATTTTTGCCGGTTGGGTCTTTTCCAGATGCTGGGACAGGAAAAACTTATTCAGGAGTTGTTCGATCTTCTGGGGGTCTGCACCGGATGTTACTATTTCTTTATCAGTGAAGTCTTTGATCTTTTCTATTGCCGCACTGTTCGTCGGATCACCGACGGCTACATAGATTTTATTCTCTGTTTCGTAAAGAGGAAGGAGTACATTGTTGTACAACAAATTTTCCGGAAACGAATTAATCAATTCTTTATCGAGCATTTCTGGCTTCAGTTCGACGAAAGGAATGTCCGCCTGTTCACTCAACATCCAGATCAAGTCTTCCGGTCCCAGATAGCCCAGCTCAACCAGGATTTCACCAAGCTTCATATTTTTCTTCTTCTGAACCTCGAGTGCTTCGACAAGCTGTTCTTGAGTGATAATGCCGTTTTTCACCAGAAGCTCACCGATGCGTGTTTTCATTATTCTCCGATTAGTTCATAGATCTTAGCCTTGAAGGCTTTTATATCTATCGGTTTTGTTATAAACGCCGCCACATCAGACGTTTTCACGACGATATCGTCTTCCATTAGGCGATATGCTGAACAAATAATTATGGGAATGGTTTTATTTCTTTCTCTTATTCGTTCAATCGCCTCCAGACCATGAGTTCCCGGCATCTTGATGTCGATAATTAATAAATCAAACGGTTCTTTTGTTATTTTCCTTAGTGCTTCCCGTCCGTCCGCCGCCTCTTCCACTTCATAAGTATCCTGCAACGCTTCTGTAAGCAATAATCTTATAGGTTCTTCATCATCACAGATAAGAATTCTTTTCTTCATAAAATCCTCCTTTTTAAAGCTATTAAGCTATCTCAATACTCTTATCATTTTTTTGCGAGCCATTTATCTTCACCCCTTTCTTAGGGAGATAGACCCGGCAGGTTGTGCCCACCCCTTTTTCACCTTCCAGCTCGATCTTACCGTTGTGTTCATCGATGATCTTTTTTACTATTGACAAACCGAGCCCTGTTCCCCGTTGTTTGGTTGTGAAGAACGGCTCGAAGATATTTTTGATGTCTTCTTTTGAGATTCCCTCGCCGTTGTCGACGATCTCGGTGACACAGTAATTGCCGTCGGATGAGAAAGTAATTTTGAGCTTTCCTTTATCATGCATCGCCTCAATGCTGTTGTTGATCAAATTGACGAAGAGTCTTCTTATTGACTCTATCTCTCCCTGAACAACAGGAGTCTTGTCGCCTTTTATCGTGACCTCGACATTGCTGACATTTTTTACAATGGACTCGATGAGTTCTCTCAGATTAATATCCACTGCAGCTACTTTTCTTTTTGTTCGGGCGAATGCCAGGATATCATCGATGATATAATTGATTCTTTGCGTTCCCTTATGAATTTCTGAACTGAATAATTTTATTTTTCTTTGATCTTCGGTATGTTCCAGCAGTTGCGCGAATCCGTCGATTGCAGTCAGAGGATTTCTTATTTCGTGAGCCACCCAGCTCGCCATTTTGCCGAGATAAGACAACCTTTCCGCACGTTTGAGTTTTTCTTCAAGCGCCCTGATTCCGGAGAGGTCTTTGAATATTACAACGCAACCAGAGAATCTCTCTTTTGCCCCGGTTATTGGTGACATTGAGAAACCGATCGGAATCTTTTCGTTGTTTTTATTCTTTATCGCGACCTCGTCCCGTTTGAGGGAATTGCCGCTTTTCATACATTGATTCATCTTTTCCCAGAGCGGGGTGAGTTCACTGAAATTTTTTATATCCTGACCGATGGCTTCTGCCTTTTTCAGTCCGAGTGTCTTTTCAGCAACGGGGTTGAGGGTGGTTATAATGCCATCATTACTTACGGCGATCACTCCACTCATAACGCTGTTTATGATTTTTTCATTGTAGCGGCGCAGTTCTATCTCTTCAGCCGCTACTCTCTCCACTTCTTTCTTCAATTCTCTGTTGAATCTTTCAAGTTCTTCTTTTTTCTGCAGTTCACGGCGTGTACTCTGGGACCAGTAACTGCTTATAAGGGAGATGATGAACAGAAACGGGATACGGATTAAAATCTTCGAGTCGTAAAGCTGAATACCGGGGTTTGATTTGTATATGAGCCAACCATAAAGAAGACTGGCGACGATTGCAATCGGCAGACTCCCGGCTATGTCCTGCCCCACCGAGGCGACGAAGATTACAAGAAAATATATCAGATAGAAATCGGTCTGGATTCCCTGGGTGAAGTAGATACCCAGGGAAATCGCGATGATGTCAAAGAGGAAGATGAAGAATGAAAATACAGGTTTGGAGAATTTTTTTTCAGGAAAGCAATAGAGTATAAGATTCGAGAGGAAATAGATGAAAGCCACTCCATATCCCGGTTCAAAGACACTTAAGCCTTTCTTGGAGTAAGTCATCACGAGGATCGTTGCGAGTATCAAGATAAAGCGCAGAAAAAGTAGTGTTTTTTTGTTCATAAACTCCTTTCTGTTTTAAAATATATGACGTAAGTGTTTATTATTTTTTTTTGAATCCTTGTTATGGTATTTACCTATACCGCGAAATTCAATGAGTAATACTACCTAAAATAAGGGAAGCCGGATTTACTTCCCGGCTTCCCTCTTGAAAAAAAAGAGAAGGTACGTATCTAAGATCGGAGTTTACGTTTCGTACTCCCTCCTGGTTTTTTATTATTAAAAATGATCTTTAAAAATACCTCTACAATATCGGGATCAAGCTGAGTCCCTGCTACAGAAATAATTTCCTGCTTTGTTTCTTCTATACTCAATGCTTTTCGGTAAGGCCTGTCTCCAGTCATTGCCGAATAGGTGTCACAAACAGCCAAAATTCGTGATTGAAGAGGAATTTCTTTTTCCTTTCTGCCGTCTGGATATCCTTTACCGTCCCACCTTTCGTGATGATATAATATCCAGTTCTGAATCGGTTTGAGATTGCTGATGGGCTCGATTATTTTGGCGCTCAATAACGTGTGTTTTTTGATTACCTTCCATTCTTCGTCATTCAATTCCGATGCCTTCTGGAGAATCATTTCAGGAATGGCTATTTTACCGACGTCGTGGAGTAGACCCGCAAATTCAATCAATGTCAGTTCCCGACGTGTAAAGTCCATCGCCTTTGCAACTCTGAATGCCAGGTCGGCGACCTGGATGGAGTGTCCCCTGGTATAAGGGTCTCTGCTTTCGATCGCTTCAACCAAGGCACGCACCGACTCGAAGTTCATTTCCTGAATTCTTTTTATCAGACGCGTCCGGTCGAGAAGGATTCCGATTTGACTGCTGATTGTTTGAATGAGTCTCTTTTCCTCTGAGGAGTATTTTTTTGGTTTTTGCGAATAGAGTGTCAGAGCACCTATGGGCATACCTCCCTTCATTATTATGGGGGATGCGAAGTATGAAGAAAATCCTTCATTCATTACTTTTTGCAGAAATTCTTCTTTTTCATTTAAAGAAATTTTCGGAATTATTATGGGTTTACTTTGACATATTGTCGGTGATATATAATTATTGTTGTTTTTTTTGTTGAGATATTCTTCAAATCTTTTCGTAAGATTGACGGAAACGAGATGTTTCGGTTTGTGGTCTGATTGATCGAGGATTAAGATCGCCGAGGCGTCGGTCTTTAAAGTCCTGTTCAGTGTTTTTATAATCAGATTCAGGGTTCCTTTATGGCTGAGACCGGAGAGTATTGAGCGCTCGATCTCCTGGAGGGATTTAAGGTGGGCGATGGTTTGTCGGTTGTTTTTTGAAGTTCTGATGCTGTAGTTTACTCCGAGGAGAATGATGATGCTGATGAAAAGTAATCCCGGTGAAGATGGTGCAGAAGACAATGAAAAGAGTGGATGGGGGATAAGGTGATATGCTCCGGCGATTATAAACATAGCGGTGATGAAAAAAATCGTTATGTGAGAGAGTTTCTTTATCTCAATAATAAATAAAACCGATGAAATAAACAAAATAATAATGGCTGAAATTAAGGTCATTTCCATTTTTTTGATCCAGGCTCAGGGTTCGATCGGTTTTGTATCAACCGATCGAACCCTGAGTTCTCATTATCTCAATGCATATGCCTTTTGCCAGCCCAGTTCTCTGATTGAGACGATACCACTGTAGAAAAGGCGTAGTTTTTGAACCGGTGAAGTGTGTCGCAGTTTCAGAATGACCATCTTGTCATCACGATAGGCTATTTCACCCTGATATCTTGTACCATCGAGTAATTTGACTTCGTAGAGATGAAAGGATTTCATTTTGTCACCTCCTTATTAACCGTCAATTGGGGGTGGGGGTGGAGGGGGTAATTTAATTCCGGTAGTGTCGTTGGTATCGGCGTAGGCTGGTGCCGGCATCAGGTAGTCAATAAACGAAGATATCACGGGTGCGTCTTCTTTAATATTGGTATTAAAATTCTGAAGACTCAAACCAAAGATTGCTCCAAAGAGCAGAACGATTAAGAGATAAGTTAAGACTTTTTTCATTTTTGCCTCCTTGTACCTTATTACTATGCAAAATCCGTGCCAGGTGGAGAATGCTTGAAATTACGGGACTTTTATAAAAACCAGGAAATTTTTTAGGTCAAAAAGTGCGACATTTTGTCGCACTTTTTGGGGTATCAGCAAAGCGTTGTCAGACAATCATTTGCTGGGAGGTGAGTGCGACATTTTGTCGCACTTTTTTGAGGTGTCGCACTTTTTTGCGATATCTCTCGTAATTACGGGAGATTAAGGTTTCAGGGGCTGTCGCACTTAGGGCTAAGGGCGAAGGGCAGAGGGGGAAGGGGGAATAAAGGCATTTCGGATTTCGGAATTCGGATTTCGGATTTGGAAAGGAACAGGACGTTGGGAGCGTTTAGATCGTTGAGATCGTTTGGAGCGTTAGGAGCTGCGCTGGAAGAAGAGATTCTTCGTCCGCCAAAAAGAGCGGCGGACTCAGAATGACAGTGGAGAAACGGAGAGCGGGAGAAATGGGGAATGGGTGAAACGGAGAGCGGGAGAAACGGAGAAACGGAGAAAGAACTTATCTTAATTTTACGAATTTTTTAAGAAAGGTGTGGGTTGGGGTTTTTATCCGGATGAAATAGACTCCGCCGGGAAGTGGTCTTCCCTGCTTGTCATCGAGGACACAGGTAAATTCATCGACATTTTTCGCCCTGGATAGAAAAAGCGTTGACCTCAGGATATCTATATTTTTATTTGCAATAAAACCATAGATCTTCTTTCAATGCCTGCTGGATTGCCATACACCGCTCTATTTGAGCAGTCACATAGTTCTTTAGTTTTTTGCTGTCCCCTGCTTTTTGATAATACTTAACTGCGTTTTGTAAATGCTTGAATGCATTTTTGATATATAAACAGTTTTCTCGACAACGGTTCTCATACCACTTTTCTTCTTCATCCTTTGCTCGTTTAAAATAGATATCACCGAGCATCATGTAGGCATTAGTATTCTCTTGATTTTGTTTAAGCACTGCAGAAAGTTTGTTTTCTGCTGCATTCAACTCTCCTTTTTCAATATACAGTTCAGCCAAACATAATAAAGGCTCAGGCGAAATTTCAGCCAGATTATGTGCTTTCTTAAATCTTTTGACTGCCTCTTCATATTGACCTTTTTGTTGGTAAAGTTTACCGCAGGCAATTAAATATTCAATGTTTTCGGGCTCAATATCGAGCAGGGAATTATAGATAATAATTGCTTGGTCAGTATGTTTGAGCATTACAAGGCAGCGGGCATATTCAGCTAAAATCTTAATATCATCGGGTTTTTGTTTTCTGAACAACTCATACAAAGAACATGCCTGAGCAATTTTATGCTCGGTAAGATAGAGACGTGCCGTACTGCGTAGCGCAGTTAAGTTTAAAGAATCATAGCTTAATGTCTTTTGAAATAATTTTAATGCTTGCTCAAACTGTCCCTGACAGACATTAATAAGTCCCAGACCATTTATTAAAATGGTGTTTGTTGAATCAACTTCAAGCCCCTGCTTATAGACTTTAAATGCGGTGTCATAATGTTGCTCACGGCCGTAAAAAGCTCCCAGTGCCGCGTAGGCTAAAGGATTATCAGGATTATACTCACAGAGACTGATGTAGATGGATTCTGCTTTTTCTTTGTTATTGTAAAACATAAAGATATCAGCAAGAGCCAGATATGCTTCATAATTCGTGCTATCAAGACGTATCGCTTCGGTGAAATGCATCTGAGCATTATCATACCGTCCTTCTTTCATAAATTCATAACCGATTGCATATTCCTGCTTTGATAATTCTTCAGGTGTCATGCAGGGAATATTGAACGACGTTTCATTGTAATTTAAGCTTTGCCGGCTGCCGGAGCAACTGATAACCACAATTGCCGCCAGTAAAATATAAACAGCAGAGATTATCGATTTATCTTTCTTCATCGTCGTTCCTAACGGCGTATTTGATATTGGATTTTGAGAAAAAAGCTGTTATCCTGAGATTCGAAATCCAGTAAGCCGGAATTTTCTGATTTCAGCAGAGTATGATTGGAGCCGAGGTAAAAAAGCGTAAAACGGGTCGGTTCAAAAGAAAAAAGTATTGAGATGGAGAATATGTTACTCGAAGAAGAATACTGACCGAGGATCCGGAAATTAAGAGATTTTGTAAATACCCAGTTTATTTCTTGACGATAAACCCTTGAATCATAGACAACTTGCTTTGTATTATTTTGCCATAGTAAGTACCGGGCAAAAGAAGACTCAAGCCGTAAATGTTTGATATTCAATTCAACCCGCAACGAGGGATAGAAGAGATCGCCCCACTGCGGAGGTAGAGCATTATAATCTATCTGGCGGCCATAAATAAAATATCCGCTTAGTGAAAGATGTTGAAAGGGTGATGTGGAAAGACTGAGGTTGTATGTATTGAGATCTTTAAATTTGTAACCTTTATATTCGGTATTAGTGATCTTATAAGAGAGATTAAGATAAGATTGACGATAAAGCTGCAGAGTAAAACTTATTTTTTTCTCTAATTCCTTGGGTCGCCCTAAAAATTCCCGCTTTTCCGTAAGTTCCAGGCCGGGTTTAAATGTTTCAATATAATATTTGTTTAAGTACAAAATTCCATTTACGGTCATAGATCTTATCTCAAAGTCATTATATGGTATATAACCGTTTCCAACTCGAAACTCCGGTGACAAACCAGTGTATTTTACAGCAAGGTTAAGATGCTTACTGTTATGTGCGAGATTCAAGTAGAATCCTGACCCGATGAATTCCTCACCGTCAAACGAGGAAGTGTGTGTTGAAAAATCAGCTTCAGGATGAGACCCGAAGAGTATTGTATCATCTATCTCTTTATTCCACGTCAAAAGTCCTTGATAATCAAAGGTGAAATTATTTAAAAAATAAAATTTTCCGTCCAGACCCAAATAACGACTGAACCCATTTTTTTTAATATCACGGCTTACTGCAAGTAAACCAACAAATGATTGTCCAGTAATATTTTTCCTTGTCCGCAATACATTAGAAAATGAATGGTAGTTGCTGGTTAAAAGAAAACTTGCTTCCTTAAAGGGTAAAAACCACAATGTGTGTTGATCATAGGCGCTGATATAACCGAAATGTAGATTTTTCGTATCAGCTGTAAACTTTATTGCAATCAGTGGGTCATTTATGGTGCGGGAATAAAAGACTTCAATCGGTGTTTCAAATAATGATTTGCGTTCCATAAAAAAAGGTCTTTTTTCCTCATAATATAATGCTGAAGTCGTATTGACATCTATCTGGGGTGCATCTGATTCGATCTGTGAATAATCGGGCAGTACTGCCCAGTCCAGAACATTGTTGAAAGTGAAGTAATACTTACCACTCACCCCTATTCGTTTTCCAAGGCTCAACAGACCACTGCTGTCTTGTTTTATCTCACCGACAAAATAAGGCAGAAATTCAAATTGTTTTGTAATAATCAAGTGTTCATTAATATAAAGCCGACCGCGAAAAGAGAAAGATGAGAAGACGCCATGAGGTTGAGGATCCCAGCTATAATAATAATCTACATCCCTTGGTCGATATCGTTTAAGTCCCAGTCGCCATACCTGGATTTCTGTCGATGGAAATCTGAGACTTTTGAAAGGGATTGCAATTTCAAAAGTCCAGCACGAATCAAAGATTTGAGTACCTGCCTTCCAGATAAAATCGAGATCCTCAAACCACGCTTCACCCATTCTGCCGCCGCCGCCTTCATAAAAATCATATTGGTGACCATACGGATTTACTGAAAAGACATATTCTTCCTCTACATTGATAAAAGTATTGATGGAGATCATTAAATTATCATCAGTTAAATGATTTTCACCAGGTTTTCTTCGTGTTGCACGCAGCTTACTCATATCATTTTCATAACAAATTCCTCCGAAATAAATATATTCATTATCATAACAAATCAGAATTTCCGTTTTTACCTCTGGAGTCACCATATTGCCTGGTTCAAATTCGTAGCAAAGTGAACATAAGGCTGCATTCTTCCACTCACGGTCATCGAGGTAACCATCAATATTAATCGACTCACTTGTTTTACCGGCGATAATCTCAGGTGACTTATAGATCTGTGCCACACCCATATTTAAAAAGAAGAGGAACAGGATTTTATATTTCCTTAAATTAATCATCAGTCAAAGCGGGAACACCCACTCCTCGGGCATGACAAATAGAGTTTCATTGCACAGCAATTTCTACATTCCTTAATACCGGCATTAATACACTGGTCGACCATCTCTTTTATTTTATTTATTTCAAATGCTCTGTCAAGGATACTATTTTCTGGGTGATTGTGATATTTATGATGTGGCATCCCGTTGACAGGGGATTATCTATCTTTATACTGATTGGGTAGACGAGGAATTTGATCAAACTTTTTTCAAAATTAGGAGATATTAATATATAGGAGGCTTATGGAATCGGACGAAATACTGATGCGTCGCTTTCAACAGGGAGATGAAAGTGCATTTGTGCGGTTAATAGAGCGCTATCAGCAAAAAATCTTTAATTTCTTTATAAAAAATTTGAGTGACTACGATCTGTCTGAAGATCTCACCCAGGATGTTTTTTTGAGGGTATACAAATATGGAAAGTCGTTTAACCCACGACAAAAATTCAGGCCGTGGTTATACAAAATCGCCCGTAATCTACTTATCAAGGCAATAAAGTCGTATCATTCTGATAGACGATTAAAAGAGGAACTTCTATATGAACATCAGCTGTATTTCAACCCTGACTACGAAGTAGTCGAAGCCGTAAGAAATGCACTTAACCAGTTACCCGAGGTGCAGAAAGAAGTGGTTATCTTGAAACAATATCAGGGGTTGACTTTCGCTGAAATCGCCGTAGTCCTGAATTGTCCGGAATCGACCGTTAAATCACGGATGTACCAGGCTTTGCGTAAATTGAAGAAAATTTTGAAAGAATTCAGGAGGTAAAATGAAATGTAAGGAAGCAAAAGACAACTTTCTCACCTATATATACGATGAAATGAATGAGCAATCACGGAAAGAAATGGAAGCGCATCTTGCTGGATGCAGAAAATGCCGGAGGGAAGTAAAGGAGTTGATGGAAATCAAAGAATTATGCGCCTGCTTACCGGAATTTACTATTGATAAGAAGTTTTTATATAAAACGATCTCTGCTATGCAACCGGAGATAATTACACTTTCTGAACTGGCACAATATTTGAGGGTGGATAAAGAGACAATCAGATTGAATCTGGATTTGATACCTCATATTAAGATCGGAAATGAAATTCGGTTCAGGAAGAAGTCAATTCAGGAATGGCTTGATGAAATTGAATATCGCCCGGCCTTGCGAAAAAGAACAACTTTTGCTTTTGGAATTTCTGAAGATATGTTTAAGGAAATATCAATAGGAGGTAAAAGATGAAAAGAGGAGGAAAAACCCTGGGAGATTTTTTGAAAGTTCTGTGGAGGGAAAAAGGTCAGGATTTAATTATTTCCGTGGGAAGTCCACCGGTCATCCGGAAACCAGGAACTTTAATACCGATAGGGGAAAATTTTCTGACTCCTGAACAGGTTGAGGAACTTATCTATTCGGTTCTCAATTCTAAACAGAAAAAAATTTTTGAGGACGGAAGAGAACTCAATTTTTCATTCGGTATAAGAAAGATGGGGCGTTTCATCGCTAATATTTTCCGCCAGCGTGGTGCGCCAAGCGCTGTTTTCAGATTTATTCCATTTAAAATTCCAAAATGGGATGAAATTGATATACCGAAGAAAATTCTTCCTTTACTTAATGAAAAAAACGGTCTGGTGGTTGTCAGCGGTCTTCCTGGCAGCGGCACAAGAGAAATTATGGCATCCCTGATTGAGTATATAAACGAACATCGAGAAGTATTTATTATAACCATTGAAGAACCAATTGAATATCTTCATCATCATAAGAAATCCATAATCAACCAGCGGCAGATTGGTTATGATACAGAGTCCTTTTCATCGGCGGTTGAATATATTGAAAGCCAGGGACCTGATGTTGTGGTTTTCAATTTAGTCGACTCCAAAAGGAGACTTCAATCTGTTCTTGAACTTGCAGAGAGATGCTGTCTTTGTATGATTCTATTTCGTATTCCTGATGCAAAACAGTGTCTTAATTACATTATCAAAAGTTTTCCGGTTCAGGAACAGCCGTTTGTGAGAGAACGTCTTGCTGATTCTCTTCTTTTTATACTAACTTCCAGGATTGTCGAAACAAAGAAGAAGATTATGCTGAAGAAAGAGGTGTTGATTAACAACTCACGGCTGAAGACGTTGCTTAAAAGCGGGAAATTCAAAGGGTAGAGTAAATAAGGGAAAGGGAGAAACGGGGAGAGGGAGAAACGGGGAAACGGAGAAACGGAGAATGGGAGAAGGGGTGCTGGAAGAGAGTGCAAACACTGGAACAAAGGGTGAGACAGAGATATGGAAAAACGGTGGTGTTTTGGTGAAGATGAAGTGGGAGGTTATCTTATAACAACAAACTTACCGACCTGTTCACCGATATCCGAATCAATATGAAATATATAAATGCCGCTGGCGACTTCGTGGTTGGTTTCGCTTATTAAATTCCACCACTCGTCGCCGCCGACACCGCCTTTTACTGACTCGCCAGTTTCTGAGGACATCGCGGTGTGATGATGCCTTAATGTCTTGATAAGCTCACCATTAAGCGTAAAAATCCGGATCGTACATTCCGACGGCAAATTTATAAACCGAATCTTCGGAGCATCAAGTGAAGTACTCCACTCATTATAGACAAGAAAAGGATTGGGCACCACCTTGACATTCAACTGCCGGGATGTAAGTGTATCAAAATACGCCGACGTCAGATTAACCTCAAAACACGCATTTGCCGGCGCCGGATGAAAACTGGTGTCCGCATAAACATACCAGAGCTCTCCGCTGCGCGGCAGGATATCCCCGGGCTGTAAAAAACCACCTTTCTTTAATCCCACTAAACCACCATTGATATAAAGATATTTGGTGTTATACACCGCCGCCGGCGCACCGTATAGAACAAGCGTGTCAGAGACCCCAAGTAAAGACAAAAAACACCAGCCATCAGCCAGTGAATCATACTCATGGGACGACTCCGGATTATAAGGACTGTAAAATATTGTATCCCGACTCATCGCATCAATAACGATTACTGAGTTCGCCGTATCCCTGCCGGTCGTCGAGATCCAGTGTACCTCATAATCATTACCCCGATACGACCAGAACGCAAAATACGACGCCCAGGGACCAGGAAGTGAAGGCGTAAGCAAGGACTCAGGATACGCTCCGCTGACCACCTCGATCCGCTCAAAAATAGATTCGTCCGTCGGCAGGGAATCCCGGCGAATGCTCAGGTCTAAGGCAACTCCATAAAGAGGAATCGTCACGTAGTCAAAAAGGGTGTTTTGATTGGCACTGTAAATATGAATACTGTCTCTTATATTTTTTCCTTCATTGCGGTAGTAAAAAGTATAGACGGCTTTCTGTGAAGAAGAATCATATTTGATTGAAGCAAACTCGGCAAAGAGTGTCGTATCCTTCATCGCCAGCGGATAAACGATCTCATATTCTAAATCTTCACTCAAAAGCGGATTTCCTGAGAGCACGGTAACAGAACAACTGCCGGCAATGAAATTGGCGGGTTCTCTGCGGGGAACAGCAGTATGGAGAAATTTACCGGTTTCATACCAGACCGGCTCAGGGATCTGTATCGGATTGCCCAGACTGTCGATGGTGTCTTGCTTCAGATAGTTGTAATCAAAAGCAGTAACCGCATAAGTGTACTCAAAACCATTACGCACGTCCTGATCAATATAAATATGACGCAGTCCGACATCGGTCGCTTTAATCCGCAGCGACTCAACCTCAGTACTGTCTTCAAAGGTGATTCCGTTTGTTAAATCATATTGCGCCAATAAACACCAATCACCAATTTCTCCTGTCCGGCTCTTCCATACCCGATACCCCTCAAAATCGTATTTTTTATAAAAGGGGTTATATAAAGACGTTCCCGGATGACTAACGATTTCATAATAAGGGTCCGGGGTTGTCTCTGCAACATTATCCCAGATTAAGGTTACCTGTGCATCACCGGGAATACACTGAAGATTCGGCGGCGGCGGTGGATTGGGCAGTAACCAATTTTTGTCAAAAAGAAACTGCGCTTTATCGTCCACCTGTACAATTGCACTGTCAGGTGAAAGATAGATATTATACCAATCAGCAAAAGTGATTGCAATAATTATTACCACTATGGAGTCTTCTTCTAAATCAAACGGGCCTGTACACTGAAGATATCTCTGGTCATCAGGAGGTGAAGCTGCAGTATCCCATGGTTCGTAAACACCTGTCTTGTAATTATAACCAGCAAGACAAAGATAACGATTTGCATCCCGCCACGGCTCGTTAAAACCTGTATAAAATCTTTTAAACGCGGTCATCCCTAATTGTGGAATTTCCGAAGGGTCACGCCAGTCTGGGAGCGCATCAAAATCTACATCCCACATTGAATCAGGCAAATTCGTACAGTAGTAAGCACTGTCTTTTTCGTATTGATCGAGGATACCATCACTGTCTTTGTCAGCGTCCTTTACTAAATCCCATGGTGTCTGAAGATAATCAAAACCAATCACACCCGGGAATTCTGTCCAGCTGGCTTCTGCTTCATCCTGCCATTGATAGACGAGGTTGTCAATCTGCAAAGAATCGCCGTCTATTATAAAAAGTTTTTTTACAATTCCGGCAATACGATCATTGGCTTCAGGATATTCCTCACCGATATCATTGTCAGCATTGATTCCAATATAGCAATTCTTGAGAGGCCCGCCACTCACATTTTTAAATTCGTATTTAATAAATATCATGTTTTGTGAATATTCTAAACTCCACGCATAAACCGTTTGATAAACTTCTAATCCTATAGGCCAGGTATTACCGGGACTGTGATAATTTATATCCAGATCATTATACGCGCACCAGGAATCCTGATGGGAAAGACTTTGTTGTGGTGCCATGGAATAAGTGGCTTCAGGAGGCGGCCATAGTTCAGGGAAGATATAAATTACCGCAAGTGGATCGTTCGGGTCCATATCTTTAATACCGGGTGCAAATTCACTGGTTCCATCTATGGGATTATAACCGACACTGACCAAGGTATCACCTGAACCTCGGTCAATCGTTCCAAAGCACGGACCTGCGCCGAAAATATAATTATGCTCACTGCCTCTCGGCCACCACCCGCCTGCTGAATAACTTTGAGTTTGTCCGAACTTTCCGAAATTAGAAATACAAAGTTCTACATTATTAATATCGTGTTTTTTGATCTCAAAGTTACGCAAACCTATCTCTGATTGAACAAGAGGTCTGCCGGGTAAAGATATTGTTGATAGAAAAATAGAAATTATTATACTTCTCAATCCAGGAGAATAATGAAGTTTTGAAAAATGTCCTTTCATTTTCTATTCCTTATTGAAAACTTATTTCAACACCGAGTCGGGCTCTCCTCGGTGCAGTGTAGGCATTTACCCAGTCGTCAGTTGCCTGGACCAGATCCCGATAAGCTGAATATGCCTCCTGTGGTACAATAAGTCCGTCGTGATTAAAATCAGCCGCTGGATGATAGTGAGAGCTGCTTATGGCAATATAATATGTGAAATTTTCTTTTTTTATATCCTCCAGAGGAATAACCGGAAAGTGTGGAGATATTTCGTATCTTTGATCCAGCAGATTTATTATTTCGAAATCGGCGTTCATAACAAACTTGCCGATTCGGAAAGAACGCGAAATAACACAATCTACCTGTTTTTGAAACGGTAATCTTATAATATTCCTCTCTTCATATTTACCTTCTGGACCAGGTGGTGTGTATGGATACCCATTACCAAGATAAACAAAAAGATGCAGTTGTGAGTCTAACGGAAGTTTTGTTATCCCCTGAATGAAGATTCTGTTACGTTGATCAAAATCAAGAGCATATTCTCGTGCCTTGAGATTGATAATTGAATCAGGATTGTTGTAGTAATAACGATAATATACTTCCTCGGCATAGGAACTTGAACCCTGCGCCCAGGACAGGGTGTAGGAGATTTTTCCTTCGAATAACGGATAAGACAAGTCTAAAACCATTTCCAGACCTTTGATGCTCGCCGATTCTACATTAAAATATGTTACATAATTACGAGGAGCTGCTTCAATGATGCGTGTACCGATGAGATCTGATACATCTTTGGAAAAGCTGTTTATCGTAAGGATTAAATCCTTTCGAATCTCTCCCTGCATGCCGAGTTCATAGCTCATAGTTTTTTCTGGTCCAAGCCGTGGATTACCTACAGGTGGGATGTGATGCATTGATATTAGATGCGAAGGCAGAGGCCAGATGCTATAATACCTATACATATAATCATAAAGAGGTGGCTGGATGTATCTTCCTATGTTAAGTCTTAACAGAAACGTCTCGGTGACAAGAAAAGAAAAGCCGATACGTGGTGCGATATTAAATTTCGGGCTGATGTCCTCAATATCTGAGGAAAAGTAATCATACCGACAGCCAAGTTTTGCATATAAGCCCTTATAATCGATATTATCCTGAAAATATAAAGAATGCTCTAAAGGATGATATTTATAAACATCTGTTGTCGGATTTAAAGTATCGCCGGTGAGAAAGTAAGTAAAATTATCAAATTTCTGATACACATATTCACCACCGGTTTTTATTTCATGATATTTATGGAGCTGTAAGGTTGCATTCAATTTAGCTGTTAATACTTCAGAGACTTTGTTCTGATATTCAATATAATCGCCTTCTGATATAACCAGACCACTTACGCCGAATGGATTTTTATTGCTCTTTGTCGGCCATGACAGGGAATGATAATCACGAAAAGAAAATTCACCGAACAAGCCGCCGCCATTTTCTTCTCTTACACCATATATTCTATTTGTGTATAAACGACTCAAGGTTAAGTTGAAAAACCTACGCGCATCAGGTAAAAAATTAATATTTAAAATCTGCAAATCGCTCGTTCTCATATCCGAACGATAATGAGAGAGATTAAATTTCCACTCGGTCGAATAACGATCAAATTGTATTCTTGATTTTATACCACTCAGGTTCAATTTAAATATACCCGAAGGAATAACTGAAAATTTAGCATATAGAGAATAATCATCCCTTTGTTTATGAGGGAGAATATAAAGTTTTGGATTCCAGTCGTCAGTATGCATTATATCCAAAGATATAAGACCGCGTAACTTCTTCGTCACCGGCAGATGAATTGAGGACTGAAAATTCTCATAACCGAAATCATAGTAAAAAGGCATTATCCGTTCAGTCTTACCATATACCCTGACACCCAATCGTTCTTCAGGGTTCTCGGTAACCATATTGATCACACCGGACATCGCACGACCATATTCAACATCAAAACCTCCAGGTAAGAAAATCACCTCATTGACAATCCCTTTTGATATGTTTATCGCCGGGTCTCCTGTCTGGGGATCGATTATTGAAACATTGTCAATCATATATTGAACTTCGGTCGCCCGGCCGCCACGCACATGAAGTGCCGTATCTGTATGGGCTACCCCGGCCTGAAAGGCCACCAGCTTGGTTGAATAATCAACAGGCAGATGTGGAAGCTCGCTCTTGCGGACAATGTATGTCGCGCTGACATAGTCTTTTTTGACTGCAGGTGTTTCACTGGTGACGGTCACAGGTGCGATTTGAATAAGCGTGGGCGTTAGCTCAATTGACAAACGCGCAATGTGGTCGATCTCCACCAGGACATTCTCGATCTGTTTTGTCTGATAACCAATGCAAGACACTTCGACAGTATAATTTCCCGGAGGAACATTGAGGATAAAAAAATAGCCCTCGTCATCGGTTGCGGTTCCGATCTCTGTTCCCAGGATAATCACGTCTGCATAGGAAATCGGTTCGCCGGTATCTGCGTCCTTCACTCTACCCTGAATCTTCCCGCTCAAACCATTGATTAATATAATCGCTAAGATTACATTCGGCATTAATTTTCTCCTGTTTTATTATAATTAATGGATATCTTCATGTCAACCATTAATTGCACACCGGTGGTTCAAGAAGAAGAATAGAAGGAACACGATCTGGCTCTGCTATACGAAGTAATTGATAGCCGATACCAGCAAGCCCGACCATCAATCCAGGTGTTTCAATATCAAAATCTACCCCACATCGCCAACCATTTTGTTCTATGTCATTAATTATCATCGCCGTAAGATATTTAAAATCAGAAATTAAGGTTGTTTTTTTTAATTTATAAATGATTTGTAGTAATAACTCAAGATTACCAAGATCTCCATGACATAATGAATGATTGAACCCGAATCCTTCCCTGATTGTTGTTTCTAAAGCGATATCTATTTCTCTTCTAGTAACAGAGTCATCAAGCAAGGGGAGTGTATCTACCCTTGCTAATCCAATCCCTGTCGCTCCTGTACACCAAGCAGTTTTAATTGACTTTTGCCTTCCTTTTTTATTTTTTGTACTAACTATTATTGGTCGTAAATCAGCCCAGTTATTTTCTTTTGCTAAAAAATAGCTACGTTCATACAGAATAGCATCAAATGCTATTTTTCTAAATCGATTTTTTTTACTTATTGAAGATAGCTTTAATAATATCCATGCAATTCCAGCTGCTCCGTGTGCAAAGCCCGTTAGAGGTTTAATTGAAAGGGGGATAATCCAACCGACTCCTTTTTTCGTTCTTTGGGCACACTTTATTAATAAATCACCACACATTACGGCTACAGTGAGAATATTCCTACGAGGAAAACAGTTGAACAGACTAATTAAGGCTGCAATACAACCTGCTGCTCCTCCGAGGATGTCATACTGTTTGTCTTTCTCAATAATGCGTTGGACTAACTTTACATATTTATATGCTTGGTAGAACAAATCCTTCTTGTGCCAAAGGACAGCTAAATGAGTAAGCATATATATAATCCCTCCTATTCCTGTGAAGGCACCTATAGCTACGTTATCTAAATGATTTTCTCTTAAAGATTCTAATAGAGTCACAAAAGCTTTTTCTGATAGTTCAATATATTTTTTTTCATTTGTCATCATTCCCAGATAAGCAAGAAATAAAATTATACCCGGCAGACCACTATAGAGATCGTTAGCTAGTGGTGTCAATTGCCAAAAATATTGATTTAAAAGCGTTAAACCTAACCATGAAGCATTATTTGAATCATAAAAAGCTAGTGCTTCTAATCTGTCTCCAATTCTTTTAGCGATGTTAATAAGTTGGGATTTCATTTTTTGATCAGAAAACTTCAGTAATTTATTACGTTTCTGGCGAAATGGACCCTTTGTTTGCTGGAGATGTAATGATAAAGTTGAGAGTGAAGCACGAATTAGCCATACTTGAAGAGATAAATTTTTTTCAGAAAGTTGATCTATACGATTTTGAACTAAAGACATTCCTGAATTATTGAAAAATTTAACAATCCGTTTATCTGAACTGCTCCGTAAATCACAGGAGTCTGTTTTTGTTTTAAATAATGGAATATCTAAATTCTCTATATCCTCATATTCGAATGGTATTAGCTTTTCTATAAATGGCATATTTTTTACTCCAATCCAAAGTTTATCTAAAAAAAATAATCGATCAAGCCAATTACGTAAAAAATCAGGGTGGAAGCTTTCATAAAGCATTAGAGCATAAATTCTTGTCGGACGAAATAGAATTCTAATTTCATCGTCCGAAAAACACATAATTGGACCATTAGGTGAAAGAAGTCTATTTTTATTGTTCATAAGTATACGGTAAACAGTTATGAAACCTTTAACCATTGCCTCTTGATAATCAATAGGATTTACCTTCTTCCCTTTTATCTGAGGTCGATTATGCCCACCTTTTATTTTAAAGCGTTTCCTTGAAAAAAACATTTCATCTGTACCAATTTTTTCTAAAGAAGGTAGTTCATCGGGCCAAAATTGATCTTTTACTTCTGAAATTCCACTAATATCAATCCCGATATAATCATCGCTAGACCAAATTCTTTGTGGTAACAAACCTATTTTCAGTACGGAATGCGCAATTATATTGCTCACAAGAAAAGGGGATTGTTTGGAATTGGCGTCGGAAGGTGGTTGAAAAAGTGATTCAAGATCAACTAACATAGGATGTTCTCCGTTCGCTATTAGATTTTCATAATGGAAATCAGTTGCTTCTAACACATATAATAGTGCAAGGTACCCCCCTAAGCGTTCGTAAAATTTTTTTACTTCTACAGAATGTTTACAACTTTTAAAAGGAATAAATTCAACCCATCCATAATTTTTTTTGTCAATAATTTTGAGAGTTTTAAATTTAGTGGGAATACCATATTGATTAAGCCAGCGAAGTAATCTTTGGAAATGTTTATCAATACTCAAAGAACGAGGTTTATACACAACTTTAAAGTTATTTTCAAAAGTGGCGATTAGCACAGAACGTCCACCGCAATGAGAATCACCTGATTGCTGTAGATATTTTAATTTACCTGGTGTTTCTTTTGGTTGAAATGTATTACAGATTATCTTCCAATCAGAATGTAATCTAAAGAAAAATTCAGTCATAGAATTGGCATAATTGTCTATTTTTTTCATGATTTGGCGTATAAGAACAGGATATTCTTGTAGTATTTCTACTGCTTTTGTTTTATCATTAATCATATTCATAAAATTCCTAAATCTAATTTCGGGTGTCTTTCCTTTTAAACTTTTTTTTAATCGTGCAATATTTAATTCTAATGTCATTGTTCTGTCTAACATCCGTAATAAGTTAATAATTAAGTTTTCTGTCAAAATTTTTTCAACTTCGCTTGGGGTAAAAAGAATATCGGTTTTAGTTTTAATATTGGAGAATAAAGTATTTTGAATCTGATGACAGGTATGGTTTATAAGCGGTTTTACAACATTTAGAAAACCTAGTATTTTCTTTTCATGTTTACTTAGAGACTTGGGAACCGGAAGTTTTTTTGAGAAAGTGTAGTTGGAATAGATTTTTAAAAATTTATTCACCCATGGTGGGCGAGGTAAACTTTGACTTAATGACTCTGGTATTTCTCCAAGAATATACAGTAAAAACTTTTTTTTTATTCCCTCGACTCGGAGACGTCTTAAGAAAATATCGGGGGAATTCTTAAATGGTAACTGAGATTTCCATTTTTCGAGTCTTTGTTTTCCAAGAGCCAAATCACATTTATTTTTGTAAAGCAATAATTGTTTTAATAAATTATTGCGTTCTTTTAATAAAAGTGCTTTTAACCACCATCTTTCTTTATTCATTATTATTATATACAATAAGTCGGTTCTTTTTCTGTGCAGATAAAAGGTATTTTTGTTTTTAATGCAGAAAGAGAACCGATTCTATAATTACCTGCAACATAAACAAGAAGCAGCAGATCTGATACAAGTACATAAAGAAGCCGTACGGTTAGCTAAAGAATCTAGAGCTGTATCAGTGATTTCCGTAATAGTTCCTGCAGGATTTTGTGGAATGTCCATTTGTTGTTTACTGTATAATTTGTCTCTATATTCGGGATCTTTCCATGCACGAATTATATCTTCCGTCGACATAACTATCACCTCCTTGTTACTGTTATATACTTATATAATTATTATAAAAATATTTTGAAAAACTACAAGGGGGATGTTTTTTTATTAACAATCAGCTGTTTTTCGACTTACTACATTCAATATCTTGTTGTTTTTTTCGATAGTTACGCATATATTTTTTCATATAGTTATTATAAAATAAACGATTTTTGTTACGCCATTCTTTTATATATTGGGGATTTCGTTTAAACCAATTTTTTATCTGTTCTTTCATCAATTCTCCATAGTTTTTTCTGTAATCTTTCATATACGCTCGACGATTTTTTTTCATTTTTACCTCCTTGTACCTTATTACTATGCAAAATCCGTGCCAGGTAGGAAATGCTCGAAATTACGGGAGATTTATATTTCAGGGGCTGTCACACTTGGGGGAATGGGCGGAGGGCATGGGGCGGAGGGGGAAGGGGGAATAAAGGCATTTCGGATTTCGGAATTCGGATTTCGGATTTGGAAAGGAACAGGACGTTGGGAGCGTTTAGATCGTTGAGATCGTTAGGAGCGGTGCTGGAAGAAACATTTAGTCATTGGTCATTGAGTCATTAAGTCATTAAGATTCTTCGCGGAGTTTACACTGAACAGAGTGAATGCGCTCAGAATGACAGTGGTGAAACGGTGACAGGGTGAAACGGGGGAAAAATAAAAGAACTATTTTATTAACAGGATTTTTTTACTCACCTTTTCTTTACCCTGTTTGACGACGATGAAATAAACCCCAACAGCTAAATCACGAAGATCAAACTCCTCCTGATAAGTCCCCGGCATAAGAGAACCTCTCTTTAACCTTTTTATGCACGCACCAGTGACATCGTAAAGTAACAGCTCAACCGCACACTGTTGAATCAGGTCATATCTTATCTTGACTCTTTTTGACGCCGGAGTCGGATAAACCACCAGGGATTTTAACCTGCCTTTCTTCCCACTACCCGAATTTTCATCAACACCCTGAAGCGTACCCACCGCATACTTAAAACCACTGATAAACTGAACATAATCATTATATTTATAAGCAATATGAATCTGGTCCTGGTTATCGAGCACGATATTGA
>DRIG01000058.1 GCA_011052815.1 candidate division WOR-3 bacterium
GGGGAAACGGGGAATGGGAGAAACGGGGAAAGGGAGAATAAGGGCATTTCGGATTTCGGGTTTCGGATTTGGAAAGGAACAGGACGTTGGGAGCGTTTGGAGCGTTGAGAGCGTTATGAGCGTTGGGAGCGGCGGGAAAGAGAGCTGCGCTGGAAGGGATGCACTTTGTGCATGGAAGGGAGCGGTGCTGGAAGGGACATTTAGTCATTGGTCATTGAGTCATTAAGTTATTAAGATTCTTCGTCCGCCAAAAAGAGCGGCGGACTCAGAATGACAGTGGTGAAACGGAGAGCGGGAGAAACGGAGAATGGGAGAATGGGAGAAACGGAGAGAGGGAGAGGGATTTACAGAATGTGTATCAGGAGGATGAAGAGGAATACTCCTGATACATCACCGATACTGGTGATTAACGGAGCAACGATATTACTGGGGTCGAGGTGTATTTTTTTTGCAATCGATGCAATTAAAAAAGAGATTAAACTTGTGCCGAGCCCCAGAATGAATAAGCCGATTAGAGTAATGATAAAGAGCAGAAAGAAGTCCGGTTGACCGATATGGAGCCAGAGCGCGGTGAAGTGGGTGACGACGGTGATCGGTAAAATCAGAATAAGTGACAGAAAGAGAGCCGCAGTCAGGTTTTGCCAGACGTATTTGTTCCAGCGAAATGGTTTGGTGTAACCGATATAAAGGGCAGAGGTCAGTCGCATCCCTGTGATTGAGCCGATGCTGCCGCCTTTGGAGATGAGTTGAGGCAGGAGGACCAGGAGATACGGCGCTGTGCGGAATAGAAGTTCGTGGGAATGAAGAAAGACTCCGGCAAAGACACCGAGCAGACCGCAGATCAAGATGACCGGGCTGCTTTCTAAGAAGATTCTGAAGAATTTGTAGCGGGAAGGCAGGGTTTCTTTGATGACAAGCAAGGTGAGCACCAGATAACTTAAATCGGGTAGGGTTAATTTATTGACGATCGTCGCTCCCAGGTATATCGACAGGACCGCAACCCCGTCGCCGATGACCGCAATCGCCGGTGATATGATGTCGTCCGGGTCGATTCCTTTTTTGAACGAAAAGATTGATAAAAAGAGGGTGAAGGGAATCATCACCAGGCTGGCGAGCACACCGCTTAAGAAACCGATGAGGGTCAACTTTGTTATGCCGGCAGAGGGAAGACCGAGTATAAGGCAGAGAAGATGGGCGAGGATTCCGAACAGAGCCGAGAAAGAGAAGCTCAAAGAGAATGCACCGAGAATATTGTTCAGAAGAATTGAACTGAACCTGAGGCGGGGTTTGATGAGTCCCAGATGGAGCAGGGTGCTCATTCGTGAACCAAAGGAGATGCCTACGTCACCACGCAGGTCAAGGATCGCCGGAATCAGGACGAATACACCCGGTACAAGGACGAGGATTTCTTCCATCTTGCCCAGTACTGAACCGGCAAAGGCTCCTCCGAATATCGTGAGAAAAAGAAGAGGAGTCGCTTCTTTTAAGATTTTACTTATTATTCTTCGTCTTTTTCTCTTTTTTCTTCGCCTTCGCATATTCCGCCATCTTTCGGAGCGCAACGTCTTTACCTTTTAAAAGGAGCACATCATCGGGTTTGAGTATTGTCTTGCCGACCGGTTCGAATATCCATTTGTTGCCGCGTCTTATCGCCCTTATCGTAAATCCGGTCTGCTCGGGAAGTTTTGCTTTTTCAAGGGAACAATCGGCGAGAGAGGAGCCTTCTTCGACAATCATCTTCTTTATGATTGTGTCCCGTCGATAAGCCGCCTCAATGATCGGATGGACACCCCGGGCGATGATTTCAATCATATCATCAATACCGTCGGAGATTTCTTTTACTGCAACTCCGATCTGGAGCAGGGAAGCGAGCTGTAATATTTCGTTTTTTGAGAGTCCTTTGGCAGCATAAATTGTCGAGATACGCATCTCATAGGTGAGTTCTTTGATTTCGTTCTTTATGCGTGTGATTTCCTCAATCAGGGTCAGGTCGTCCTGCAGCAGAGCGGCATACCCGAGTTCAATGAGCAGGTCAGAGAGATCCCGCATTTTAATAAGCATCTCTTTCAGACTTTTTATCCCTTTCATAAAGAACCTCCTTGTTTACTTAAAAAGTTATTTGACGGATAAGATCAGATCGATAAATTTTTTACCTGTTCAATAAATATTTTTTCAAAAAAAGAATTTGCGCATAGTATGAAAAGTCACGATTCGCCTTTTTCCTGAAACCGTGACCTTCGTCTTCAGCCAGAAGATACCACACATCCACCCTGTTTTTTCGCACCGCCCGGATGATCTGTTCTGCTTCTGCGACCGGAACACGCGGGTCGTTTGCTCCCTGGATCACAAGAAGGGGTTTTTTTATCCGGTCGGCGTTTGTCAGGGGAGATATCTTCTGGAGGAATTCACGCATCTGCGGGTCACGTTCATCTCCATATTCAGCCCTTCTCAAATCCCGGCGATATGCACCGGTCTTTTCAAGAAAGGTTACAAAATTGCTGATTCCGCAGGCATCAATGCCGCAGGATAAGCGGTTACTGTAATGGACCATCGCGGCGAGAACCAGGTAGCCGCCGTAGGAACCGCCGCTTATTGCAACACGGGTTTGATCGAGCTCAGGTTGTTTCTCTATCCAGTCCAGGAGTGCACCGATATCTTTAACCGCATCTTCTCTGTGATAGCCGTTGTCGAGCATTAAATACTCTTTGCCGTAACCAGACGAGCCTCTGATGTTCGGCGCGATGACCGCGAGCCCCATCTCGTTTAAGTAGAACTGAGTTAATGAGGAGAAGAAGGGAAGATACTGGCTTTCCGGACCGCCGTGGCAGATTATCAACACCGGATAGGGCGGTTTGAAGCCGGTCGGCCGATAATAGAAAGCAGGAATCATTCTCGGCTCGCCGTTGATACTGTCGAATGTCGGATAATGAATCAATTCCGGTGTGACGAAGAGTTCGGTGTTTAAACCACCGACCTCACTGTATGTCCAGCGCACAAGTGTTTTCTTTTTTAAATTCAGGGTATAGACGTCGCCCGGTGTTTTGGAAGAATTTCTCACAAAGGCGAGCTCTTTTCCGTCGGGTTTGAATTTTATTCCGTATATCAATCCTTCAGGTAGATGCGCCTGCGTGATGGTATGGGTCTTTGTATTCAGAAAATATAACTTCGTTATTCCGTTTTCATTGCTGATAAAGGCGATCGTGTCGCCTGATGGTGAGAGGTCGAAGTCCACAATGTCCCAGGGGATGCTTCGGGTGAGGGGGATGTTTTTTTGATCAACCAGGTCGTGATAAACGAGCTGTTTGAAATCACTGAATTGATCAGATGTGAAATAGAGCCCTTTGCCGTCTTTTGCCCAGCGTGCGTCGTCATAAGAAATTTTTTGAGTCACCGGGTTTATCCGGGTCAACTTTTTCGTTTTGATATTCAGGATGTAATAGTATGATTCATTCGCCGAAACATAATGTTCGACGAGCAGCCTTTTGTCGTCAGGTGAAAAGTCCACTGCCCGCCAGTAACCCTCTTGCTTTAATATACACTGATGATCTTCCGGACCGTCCGCGCTTCCCAGGTAAATATCATAGTCTTTTCCGTTTCTCTTTGTACTGGAGAATGCGAATTTATCACCTCTATTGTTCC
Organism: candidate division WOR-3 bacterium; assembly: GCA_011052815.1. Lineage (NCBI taxonomy): Bacteria > Pseudomonadati > Caldifarciminota > Caldifarciminota bacterium. Next base: position 3,640 of record DRIG01000058.1, read on the forward strand.
ATTTGATCGCCCGATAACGGGAACTTTCTCTGGTCAGTACCTGTATCTTGCCGGTTTTGTAATTATATCGATAGATCCGATTCAACTCATTACCGGCGGAGTCTTTGGTGAAGAGGAAGAAAGGCTTTTCAGGGTCAGGGCAGACAAGACCACCGGCTACAGGTTCTTTGAAAAAGGTCAGCTGTTTTCTGAAACCCGCAGGATGCGCCACCAGGTGTATCTGGGCGACGTCCCCGAGTCTTGTGCGGATGAGGATGCCTTTATCATCAGGAAGCCAGTCGCAGAACGATGCGTGGTGAACATTCTGGTAAGGAAGAAGATCTGCAATGAGTCGGGATGGGATTTCCGGGATCTTTTCAATGTACAGAGAACCTTTTTGATACCCCTTTGTTTTTCCATAACCCGGCAGGGTCAAAATTAAGATTAATATAAAAAACAATATCTTTTTCATCGCAGCAGCAACAGGATAATACTTATGCCCAGACAATAAAATCCAAAGTAATGGAATCTGTTCTGAACCGCTTTCTTTAAAATCTTTAAGGCGATGATGCCGAAGATGAAACTGCATACCATGCCGATGATGACAGAGAGCGGATTTTCTATTTTTGGGATTGAACTTACCTCAATGATGTTGGCTCCCAGAATAGCGGGCAGTGACAGTAGAAATGAAAAATTAAATGCTCGTTCAGGAGCCACCTTTGAAAAGAGGGCGGCGGATATCGTCATACCGGAACGTGAAATCCCCGGGAAGACGGCAAACATCTGGCTGAACCCGATGACAAGGGCGGATAGGAAATTCACTTTTGCTTCACCCCTTTTTATGATGGTGGTCAAGAGTAAGATCGTTCCCGTGGCACCTAGAAAGAGTGTAATCATCAGCATATCAGAAAAGGTCTGTTCAATCTGCGTTCTGAAGATAAAACCGAATATTCCGATGGGGATCGTACCGATGATTATATACCCGAGATAATTAATACTTTCCTTTTCTTTTTTGAATATACCTTTTATTATATCCCTGATCGGTTTAAAGAAAAAGACCACTGTTGCGAGGAAGGTTCCGAAGTGCAAAAACACTGAAAGGGTGACCGGTTCACTGATTCCGAAGTATTTTTCCAGCACAGCGAGATGGCCTGAACTCGAAATGGGCAGAAACTCGGTTAATCCCTGAACAATGCCGAGAATGACTGTTTTTATAATCATATTATCATCGCGATGACACCGACTCCCATTGATATCTTGAGGAGGGTGCTGAATTTCGGTAATTCTTTCTGCTCAGGGGTTTTCAGGAATCTGAATATGGAGTAGAAGATAATCGGGTATGCACCGAATAATATTACGAGCAGATACCTGATACTTAGAATCCCCATAAGATAGGGTACCGGCAAAATGATGCAGAGCACCGCCAGAAAGAGGGCGCTGATGACGAGCGCGCGTTCATATCCGAAACGGATCGGAAGGGAAATCACTCCGTATTCTGTATCTCCTTTCATATCCATAATATCTTTGACTATTTCACGGGGCATATGGATAAAAAAAGAGAATATAAAAGGGAATACGCTTACACTGTTCTTTACGATAAGCCCTCCCAGGAGGAAACTGAAGCCGGTCATCATTGAGACGAAGAAATTGGCGGCGATCGTTTTCTTGAAATGGAGCGCATATAAGAATAACAATATCAGGGTCGCCAAAACGAGGATGAACGGTGCTGTTCCGAGAGTGAAAGCAAAGACCCCGGCTAACAGCAGAAAAAAGACCGCCATCATCACCACAACGTTCTTTTTGACGGTTCCTTTTACCAAAGGGCGTTCAGGATTATTGAGTTTATCTATGTCGATGTCGTAGAGGTCGTTTACGACGTTGCCAAAGGCACATACGATGAAACCGATCATTCCCGCAAGAATGAGTCGGGGCGGTAAGAGGAGATTTTTGCCGATCCAGGCGCCGATGAGCACTGAGATGAGGGTTAAGAAACAATTCAGAGGCCGGATAATGGTTATATAGCCCATATCGTAATTGTATTGAAATTGATATCAAAGTCAACGATGAAAGCGTGAAACAGCATTCGTATTGACATCATAGAATATTTCATTATAATCTATTTTGTGCATAATATCTCCACTGCGGATAAGGAGAGTCTATGAGAATAATGGCTGTTGATTACGGCAGGAAGCGTGTCGGAATTGCAATCACTGATCCTCTTTGTGTGATATCCCAGCCGTTTCTTACACTCAACGTCAGCTCGGATAAAGAGCTTATCATTCGACTTAAGTGTCTCATAAAAGAGAATCAGGTGGGTTGTATTCTGATCGGTAATCCCCTTTCGCATAAAGGAGAAGCGACTGAAATATCAAAAGATATCCAGCGGTTTTTGAAACGGCTGAAGAAATCGGTGGATATCGAGGTCATTCTCTGGGACGAACGCTTTACGAGTAAATATGCATTGAATCTGTTGAAGAGCCATGGTTTTAAATACAAAAGACAGAAGGTTGATGAGATCGCCGCCTGTATTATGCTCGATGAGTATCTTAAGTCACAACCTATATGTCCGGTATGAAAAGACGGATAATCGCACTTTCAATCCTCATTATTATATTTTTCATCTGGTGGCAACCGATCAATCTCGGCGCGACTGAGGTCACCATTCCGAAAGGGGTGAGTGCCAAAGAGATTGCAGAATTCCTCGCCCGGTATCAGATCGTCAGGGATGTCCACGAATTCCTTTTCTGGTTGAAGATATCCGGAAAAGAGAAGGAATTGAAGTCCGGCACCTATCAACTGCAGAGATACCGAAATCCACTTTATGTAATCAACGAACTCTCGCACGGCGGCAAGTCGGATATTCTTGTTACGATTCCCGAAGGACTGACTCTTTATGAAACCGCGGAGATTCTTGAAATTAACGGGGTGATAAATAAAGAACATTTCCTCGCTCTGTGTAATGATCAGGATTTTATAAGAGAAGCGGGGTTGAAAGGAAATTCTTTGGAGGGGTATCTTTTCCCTGATACTTATTCTTTTAATCCGAGTCAGAGTGATTCGGAGATTATTATGACATTTGTCGATAATTTCAAAAAACATCTCAAGAAATTTTCTCTGGAGAAAGTCGATTCGATATATCAAATTATCATTCTCGCTTCAATGGTGGAAAAAGAAGCGAAGTTTGAGGATGAAAGACCGATAATCGCAAAGGTCTTTCTTAATAGATTAAGACATAACCGACCTTTAGAATCGTGTGCGACTGTTTTTTACGCCTTGAAAAAGATCGACTATGATAAGTATCGGACAAAGACCAAACTGCTCGACCGCGACTTACGGGTGAACTCACCGTACAACACCTATCTCCATACCGGCCTTCCTCCGGCTCCAATCTGTTCACCGGGCGAAGGTTCGATCAAAGCGGTTATCTCACCCGCTGATGTGGATTATCTTTACTTCGTCTCGATGGGCAACGGCCGACATCATTTTTCGAGAACATTCCGGGAACATATCATTGCAAAGGAAAAATATAAATGAAGAGAGCCGAGTTTGAAGACATCATCATCCTGAACACCCCGTATTACAGGAATCTCGAAAAGACGTACCGTGATACGATTAATTTCACCCGTTATATCGACATCTTGAAGAGGGTGGTTCAGGGTGACGGTTTTATCGAGGCGCTTGAGAAGAAGGGCGGTAAAGAACTTGTTTATTTAGGCAGGAAAATTTTTTCGCTTCAGGAAGAGTTCGTCACCAATTATATCCAGTTTTTGTCCGACGATTCACTGGTGAATAAGTGGGAGAAGTTTTTTGAAAGATACAGCACCCAGCTCTTTGAAATTTATGAGAATTTCGTTGCCGGGGAGAGTAATAAAATCCTCATATTTGAAATCGTTAATCGAAAATTATTACGTGATTTTTTGACCAAACAGACCGTCAATAAACCACTTGAACAACGGATGAATATCTCCGAGCGTTTCGGTGTGGTCGTGAATCAGTTGTTCAGCTATATCCGCAATTCACTGACCAAGAATATTCCGGTTGCGGATGCACTCATAGTCAGCAGTTACGAGAAGATTCCTTTCCTGCCGCGATGCAGCCACAGTGAAACGATGAAATTGCTGAGCAGATGTTTTCTTGAAAAGGGACTTCCCGAGCCCGTATTCACCGCGATGATAAAAAATATCATGATTTCCTACTATGTCGCCACGAAAGAAAAGGTGATCAATGCGATAAACTCTCTGACATATTTAAACAGAGATAAGATCATGGAGATTTTCAAATCACATTTTTTCTTTCCCGACGACGACAGTTTAAATGAGATACTGGAATTGCTTAAGAAGAAAGCATTCACCATGCTGGAAAGCAACAAGGAGAAGAGGAACACCGTCGACAAAAAAATCAGAGAGATGAAACAGAAGATAAAAGAGACCACGAACGCCATTAAAGAGGAATTGATGAATCTTACCGAGAACTTTTCGACTGAAGAATCGGTTGATAATATATTGAAGAAACTGCGGCGGAACTTGATTGGTTATGGATATGATCTGCGGTTTCTTAAAAACGAATATGAGGAATATGTGAAGAAAGACAGCGGGCTGAAGAGTATTCTCAACTTCAAAACCAGCGATCTGCAGAAATTCATCTTTAAAAACGAGTGGGATCCCTACCTAATTCTCTTTTTCAACACCACCCGCAAAATACCGGAGGAACGTCTTCAATTGTTGATAAAAAATGTTATGGGTGAAATCAAAGGCAATAAAACGGCTTTGGAGGTGATGAGCAGATACAAGATATCCGGATTTCTGAAAGAAAAATACAACGGTGATGCGATTATGGAAAAATTCAATCTTATCATAGACCAGGTGATATTACCTCTGGTAAAGTCGTTCCTTCTGGAAGAGTTGATCGAATACTATCCCAAACTTTCCGGAGGATTACCCAGTGAGGGAATCCGTTATCTTTCTGAAGAAGCGTTAGCCGGCAGGGTGAATCTGGTGGAGAAAGAGATGAATGTCATGACACCGAAAAAGACTGTTTCGCCCCTGGCTATTTCTCACTTCAAAAATTTGATTTCCGTGCTCATCTACGACATCAGGGGTTCTACCTTCATGGGAACCAAGCTGCGGGACGCAAAGCGGGAAAACGAAATCAGAAATTATTTCCAGGAGTCGATGTTGGCGGCGGTTGAAAAATACGGTGGTATTCCGATAAAAGATACGGGTGACGGCGGTATCGTGTTGTTCGCTGCGAATAATCATGATATAAAGAATAAAAAGACAACAGAGCTTGAAGGCGGGAGTGTTCTTTCCGCTGTTCGCAGCGGTCTTGAGATGGTGCAGTGCGCCAAGAATTTCGTCCAGGAGAACATAAACAAATATCAGGACTGGTTTCGTGAAACAGAGGAGCGGAAGATCAACTTTGAGGGAGCCACTTATGCGACACTTCCTCCGTCCTATCAATCGATCTTTCAAATCGGGGTGGGAATCGCTTCAGGCGCCTATCCGAAAGAGGTCTATCTGGACAAGAATGCGTTCGGAGAACTCGATCTTACGGGAATGCTGGTGCGGGAAGCCAATTTTTATTCCAAGGTCAAGGCAAAGTCCAAATCAACGGTGATCTGTGACGACGCCACCGTATATAATCTGTTGTTGAATGTCAACAAATTTTCTTTCTTAAGTGAAACGGGATTGAGAATAGACCCGCTGCTTCTCGATATCGAACAGGGATTAGAGTACTGGATCAACCAGAAGGTCGCGCGTCGGGGATTCATCCTCGATCTTTACAAAATTTTCGTAACCCAGCTGGGACAGGAAGTATCCCGACCAGGAAGCCTCAAGATCATGCTCGGGATCTTTGACATAGAGATAGACGAGACCGGTGAGATCAAAGACGGCAAAGGCGGTCGAGGGAAATTCCTTTTTGAGGTATCGTCGGAGGCGGTTAAATGAACAAATACCATATTTCTCAGATCCAGGATTATCTTGAATATAACAGTGAATATTGTCGATTATTGAAAGAGCGCTTTATCAACGAAAAGAAGTATTCACAGAATCTGTCTTTGATCAAGCAGGGGTTCGCTTTTTTGGGGATATCCGATGCACCTTTGAAGATTTTTGAAGGAAGGAGTAATTTTGTTATATGGCTGGGCCGCCGGGTGGTTGAGTATGAAGGTGCGGAACTGGCGCTCTATATCGGTCACAAGAAAATGGGATTACCCATTCCTGACGGACTCGTTGAAAAGTGCCCGCATAATGTCATTGAATTGATTGAAAGAGCGGGACAGCGTGAGTATATCCAGAAGTTCAAGAAAGAGTTGAAGGCGGTTTCATTCTCCCCTGAAATATTTTTGATCGTTCATAGTTCTTTGTTGCAGGCGCGTACCGAACATCTGCTTCCGAGTTTGTTGTCGGATATCGATCGGATAGTATGTCGAAATATAAAAGAAGCCGTGGAAAAGATCCCCCGTGTGTATCTGGATTATCTGTCCCAGCCGTCTTTTCTTAAGGTGGTAAAGAAAATTTCCTCTCTCGTCCGGGAGATCAAGACCAAAATGGAACAGGAATTGAGAGATATAACCCTTTATTCTTTACGTCTGAAAGAACAACTGCGGGAACTTTATCTCGAGGCGGATAGAGGACTTAAAGAGATCATCGAGAACGACGTCGAACAGGGTGAGGATATCAACATAATCACCCAGAAGACGTCGAATCTTTTCTCCCGTCTGGACAGATTGTTTCTTGGAAATATATATCACCTTAAGGACTATGAAAAGAGAAAGGTGGAGATAGAAGCATTCTTGCAGCAGGAGGAGGAGTTTAAATATCGACCCGAACGAAAGACTTTGAACAGAAGAAAGAAAACGAGCGAACTCTTTGATGAATATATGTTCTATCTTCGATTCGGCAACTTGACCAAAGAAGAAGACAGGAAGTTTGCGAAGATCCTGACTCAGGAATTTGAACAACTGCACAAACAGAAGAATCCCAGTGTCGCCCTTTTGAATAAATTCGAGAAGCGTGGACTTTTGTCTGTGGAGATCGATTTTGATGCGATAAAAGAAGCCTATCATTCTTTTATGAAACAGGTGATTATTCCGTATCAGATAGGTCAGTGCCTGTTTGATCTGGTGCAATGCTTTCCTCCGCCGGCAGAACAGCCAAAGAGGTTGATATACGACCTGGCGAATCTGAAGATACTTTCTCTTGAAGGAAAGAACATATTGACGGTTGTTGACAAAAAACAGAATTATCCTGGTGAGATCCGAAAATTCGTTGAGACATTCAGAAAGTGTATCACGATTCTGGTCTATGATATCCGCGGTTCTTCGTATATGGGTGTTAAATTACAGAATGCAGCCAAAGAGCAGAGAATCAAATATAAGTTCGCCAAGGAGATGGCGGATATCGTCAAAAAGTATGGTGGGTTTCTTCTGAAGGACACCGGCGACGGCGGATTGATCTGGTTCGCGGAAAATTCAGCATCCCTGTACGCCCATCTTTACACAGAATCAATAACAGGCAGAGGGATAAAACTTCGATCTTCGATCTTTTCCGGCGCCGAATTCGAATTGATTCCGGCGGCTGATTCGGCGAAGAGGGCGATTCTCTGCGCACGTGATATGGTGCAGAGGGCAGAGGAGTTCATCCGCGCGAATTTTATGCATTACCGTGAGTGGTTTGCCGACGTCGCGGAACGGACTCTTGAACTCGACGGAATAACTTATGCGTTGCTTCCTCCGGAATTCAAGAGTTTATTCAGAATCGGAGTGGGCATCGCGTCGGGCGTACCGATTAAAGATGTCGTCTTTTCTGCTAATTCGTACGGCGATCCGGACCTCGTCGGGCCGATCATTTCCGATGCCAATCTCTATTCCATGGAGCGTCAGCCCGGCAGGTCAGTGGTAATCTGTGATTCGGCTTCGTTGATCAATTTGATTCTGAACGTCGAGGATTTTGATTACTGCTTTGACGAGGAGGACTTTGAGAAATATATCAAGAAAGCGGAAGAAGTCAGACAGAACAATCACGGATATAAGTTCGAGGATTTTAAAATTTCCGTCGTCCCCAAAGGGGTTCACTATTTAGAAGAATTGAACAAAAACAAAGCGGTTGCGTCTGCTGATATCACCGAGATCTATATGCATGAAGATTCCCTTTACAACGATAAACAGAAGAAGATAAAGTTGTTGTACGAAATAATCAACACCTGATGCAGGTTTTAATCTACGATACAGACCGCCTCAGACTCGCCACCGTGGCGAAGAACCTGCAGAATTTAGGACTGAACTGGACCGCGGTAACAAAGACCGATGATATAAAAAAACTGATCAGAAAGAGGAAATTTGATCTCCTTGTTCTTGATGGTTCGGCGGTCAGGATACTCGATCGAATCAAAAAACTGGATTCCTCGATTCCCGTTGTTATTGTTATGGATAAGGACCAGAAGGTCGATTATCAGGAGATTATTCTGTCAGGAATCGTTGGATTGATTATCCGTCCTTATCGCCTTGATTTTTTCAAGAAGGTGGTCGAGAAAGCCGTCAAACATCGGGAAAAAGCCATCTTGAATTTAAAGACCGTGGCGTCGCTGAAGCAGAAGATTCAGGAACTCCAGACCCTGAATGAAATTGTTCAGGCGATAAATTCATCATTGGAACCCGGGGAGATTCTGCGCACCATTATGGAGAAGACCGCGGATTTGATCAAGGCTGAGGGCTGGTCGGTTCTCTTCCTCGAACACGACAAAGGGGAACTGGTTTTTGAAGCCGCAGCCGGCGAAGCCGGGAAAAAACTTTTGGGAATGCGACTCAAGGTGGGACAGGGGGTCGCCGGCTGGGTCGCCCGTTACGGCCAGTCGCTTATCGTGCCCGATGTGACAAAAGACCCGCGTTTCTATTCAGGAGTGGATAAGAAGACGAAGTTTACTACAAAATCGATACTCTGTGTTCCGATGAAAAGCCGCGATAAGATCATCGGGGTGGTTGAGGTGGTTAATAAGATCGGTGGCGAGCCGTTTACCGACGATGATCTTGAGATATTCGAGAATCTGGTCGCCCACATCACCATCGCCCTGCAGAACGCCGCGATGTACCGTAAGATGGAAGAGGCGAGTTTGATCGACGACCTCACCCAGCTTTATAACAGCCGTTATTGCAATCAATACCTGGATAAATTACTGGAAGGACGCAGGGGAGCGCCGGCTCTTGTGTCATTGATCTTTCTGGATATCGATTTTTTCAAACTGGTCGATGATAACTTCGGTCATCTTGTAGGAAGTGAGACACTGAAACGGGTGGGTGAACGTTTGAAGAATGTCGTCAGAGGCGGCGACGTGGTCGTACGTTACGGAGGCGATGAATATATCGTAATCCTACCGAATACCGATAAGAAGACCGCCACTGTAATCGCCGAAAGGATCAGGAAAGAGATCAATTCCAAACCTTTTAACGCCGTGGGCAGGAAGAAGTTCAACATCTCGGTGACGCTCGGCGTCGCCACAAGTCCTGAGGATGCAAAAACACGGGATGAACTTATTGGTAAGGCTGACAAGGCGATGTATGAAGGGAAACTTTCAGGCAGGGATAAGGTCGTCGTGGCTTAACGATTAATATTCATGGGGTGATTTCCCCACCTCTCCGGCTTTTTCAAGTGCTATCTTTACAAAGAACGGTCCGATCAATTCATAGATTACGGTCGTCACAATGATCGTCGAGAGGATTGTGTCGCCGATACTGTTTGTAAAATATGTCTTTGCAACCAATGCCAGACCGATCGCCACACCGGCCTGAGGAGCAAGTCCTAAACCAAGATATTTTTTTATTTTTTTGCTTGCTTTTGCAAGATATGCCCCGCTGAAGGCACCCAGCATTTCTCCGGGTAGCCTTGTCAATACATAGACGATGCCGATGAGACCGAGTGCCGGGATGTTCGGGATTTCAAGGCTCGCACCTGCAAGGACAAAAAAGAGAAGATAGAGCGGTGGATCGAATTTTTTCAGGATTTCAAAGATTTCATCACATAATTTTATTCGGTTCGCTATCACCGCACCGAAGAACATATTCGCCAGCAGCAATGAAACATTCAACATAATCGACAGACCGCTGTTTATTAAGATGATCCCGAGTGTGTAAATCAGAATGTTGGATGAAGTTCTCAGATACTTTAAAAAATATGAGTACACAAATCCCAAGGATATGCCGAGACCCAGACCGCCGAGCACTTCCCAGAATCCGTGGACGACGTCGGAAAATATATTTGCGAAGATACCTATATGGGCGCTTGCAAAACTCTTTGCAAGGGCAAGACAGAAGGCGAATAGGATTATACCCCATGCGTCGTCGATCGCCACAACTCCCAACAGCGTATCAGTGAAAGGTCCTTTTGCACGATATTCACGGGTTACCATAACCACGGCTGCCGGAGCCGTAGCCGGTGCGATCGCCGCTAAAATCAGCGCAATCGGTAGCGGAGTTTTAATAATGAAAAAAAGAAAGAAAAAAACCAGCGAGAAAGAACCGATTACCTCACCGAGGGATATGGCGAGCACTGATTTTCCGATTCTGCGTAACTTTGTAATCGTGAAGTTCTGACCGAGACTTACGGCGATCAACCCCAGTGCTATATTGGAGATGAACGTGGTGGAGTTAAGTACGTCTTCTGCGATTAATTTAAGGATATGAGGTCCTAAAATTATGCCGAAGACGATATAAGCTGTAACTGAGGGGAATTTTAATTTTTTGAATAATCGAGCGCCGATTAGTCCGATGGTTAGAATAAGACCGAGACTAAGGAGCGTATTCAGCATTCTCAGACGACGCCCTTGCTTTTGAAGATACTCATAACCACATCAAACAATCCAACAAACCCTATAAATTTTTTTTCTTTATTAATAACCGGCAGTTGCTCTCTGTTATGCAGTCTCATCAGACGGAATGCCTCTTTGATCGGCAGGTCTTCATCAATTGCAAGAAATTTCGTGTTCATGATATCTTCGGCGACGATGAGCTGTCCCATTTCCGGAGACAATTCGATTTCAGTGATTTCAATCGGTTTTTCATCCAGAAACGGGATCGTTTTGAGAATTTCCGGTTCCTCGGGTCGGAAGACATCAATAAGATTCTTGAGTGAGATAATACCGACTAAAAGGTTTTCTTCTTCAACGACCGGCACCAGTGGAAAGGTATGAAATTTTTTGAATGTCATGAGTATTTTTCTTAACGTAGTATAGCGCTGGACCGTTATCACCTTTTTACAGGTAATCTTTCTTACCTTTTCCATAACCACCTCAATTTTTTCTTAAGCTTAAAAAAATAACTAAAAACTCATACTTCCTGTTCACGGAATAATGATATTCATAATAATAATAATGTCAATACATTGTTTTTTTTATCCAAAAACAATCTTACCGAAAGTCGGTTATTTAATTAAAATTGGTTTGATCAATAATCCTCTTGACCATCACAAATTTCCTTTATCTATTATTCAATTCTACCCCCACTACCTGGCGTGTCAAGGTGGTGACCTAGGAGCGGCTTAATTGACGTCGTATATCTATCTTACAATTATTATTTTTTCCATCATACTTTGTTTCTTATCGGTTTTAAGGTGGACGAAATAAACCCCAGATGGTAATTGATCATTTACATTATGTAACTCTATTTTACAATCATCTTCCTTTCTTACTCTTATTTTATACTTGCTGACAGAACGTCCACAGCAATCATATATACTTATTGCTATTTCTTTGCTGCCTGCTGGAACGCTTAAATTTAAATTCCTAATACAGCTAATAATGGGTACCTCAACACACATCGGTGATTTATGTTCTTCCTTTTGGGGTATGCTGATTTGAACACTATCTGATGGTTCTGATTCACAACCCATCGTATCGTAAGCTGTTACCTTATATTGATAATACCACATACATAACACTGTTGTATCAATGAACGTCGTGTCATTAGAATCAGTATTGTCGCCAATAAATGCCCAATCATTCCAGTCAGTCATTCCTAGAACTTGTTTTCCTCTCCGAATAATCCGGTATCCATCTAAATCAGCTTCATCGTTATTATTCCATCTAAGATAAACATCATAATAATTAATTAAAGAATCGAAAAGGCCTGTAGGCTTTGCAGGTACACTATCAGCTATGTAGTGATGATAGGTTATTTGATTTAATGTATCACCATGGAGATATCCATAAAAATACCAGCCAGAACGGAAGTCAAAAAATGTCTGACAAGATGTTGTATCAGATGGTTCGTAGTCGTCTAAAACATTCCATACTTGTCTGTACATCTGAGTCATTAGATCCGATGTTGTATCTGTGAAACCGCCACTTGGATAGTAAGGATATGGATTTTCGTTATTTGAGTCATAAATATCCCAAAGTACGCCAGCAACTGCTCCTTCACACCATTGTCCGCCTTCAAATTCTGTTGTATCAAAGTGACTTCCATGCCAAGGGTTTTCGATATCGTGGTAATAGGTAGTATCATTAGCGGTTGTTCTACCGATGCCTTTTTTAGTATTAATTTGACATGCACTATCGAACACCGAGGCTGCAAAAAAATTGGCCCATCCTTCCGCATAAGCTAATCCTTTATCTCCTGGATTAGGATATTCAAGGTACCAGTAATGATTTCCCGTTGAACAGGGAGGGAATGGTGGAGCACATTTTACCATTACATGATGACCATACTCATGCAATGAGGACCAATCATCCCATTCATCGTGCCAAGATGAATAGTCACCTACCGTGTCACCGCATATATATATAGTATCGACAGTTTGTCCGTAGCCCATTGCGATTTGAGTAGGATGTTCATAATCAGGTTCCCATTTAGCAACTACCCTATAAAGAGTATCCCCATTAGTATAGGAACTGTCTCTGAGAAATCGATAAGCACTTAATAGGTTATCATATATGTTGGCTGCGCCACTTCGTGGCCACTGGTTATCCGGCCAGAGTTGACCATCAGTGAGATATTCACCACAGCATAATGTGCCGATGTTAGTGCTTACCAAGAGAGATTCTATCTTGCCGCGGAAACGCCAATTTTGAGAATCTTCGCTAGCAGGAATAAATGAGAATTTCAATGAATCTGAATACAGCTTTATTCGGTCAAAGTCTTGTGCTCCTGGTGGGGTGTTTGGTCCTCGTAGCCAAACTAACGGAATGAAATATCCTGGTGTATTAACTCCTTGCACTGTTATAGAATATTCTCCATCATCGTTAGTAATGTCAGGGCCATAATAATGTGAGCCCCCAGAACCATCCCAATATCCTCGGATCCACACTTTTACATTTCTTAATGGCATATTTATAGTTGCAGTATCTAAACCGTCAATTCTATCGTATAAATGTTTCTTATACACGATCGTCCCGCTTATCGTAATATCGGCCCTTTGATCCGGTATATGATTAAAATTAGTATTGCTATTAATATTATTAGAACCACCATCATTACGAAAAAAGTTCTTGAAACCTTCACTTTTTTTTATTACATCTTCTACTGCTTCCCATTTGCTTATTCCTTTTTCTTTCATCAGTTGTCTTGCTTCAATCAGGATAGATATTGATTTTTTTCTGTCATGAATGCCATAGCGCCAGATCATGTTATAAATAACATCATGCATCAGCTCAAGTGCTTCCCAATCCGATAATGTTGGATCCAAATTTTTGAGTTTTTCTATTTCATTTCTGATTTTTCTTGCTTCATCGTCATATGAGCGACCGAGTGACTTCATCCTGGTTCCCGCCTCAATATCATAACAGTATTCTGGACCTATACGCGACCAAAGATCGAGATCATGACCAAATTTTTCGTAGGAAATCGTATCATCTTCAGCAAGAATAACCATGTCAATCATTTTTCCACGTTCGGCTTTCCACGTTTTGCCGCCATGGCCATCGGATACTTCTACTTTTGTAATTACCTTCATCTGTAATAATCGTGATACTACTTTAAACCGTATCGTTGCTTGTGCTGACATTCCCTTTTTTAGAGGAGAAAATACAGTCTCCTGTTGACCGCTTGTAAGTTGCGCTCCGTGATAGAAAGTGTACACTATTTTACTTCTGGGTATATCGCGATATGGTATTAGCATAGTGCATCTCAATTCAACTTCGTCACCAAGCTTAGGTTTATCAGGAGTCATTTCTACTTCAATTTCAAGACCATATCCGTCCATAATTGTCATTTGTGATTGCCGCCCTGCGGAATTTTGACTGAATGCGAATCGGAATCCGACTATTAGTAACAAAAGAACCAATATATTAAGATATTTTTTGTTGCTCTTATACATCTTTCCTCCTATTGTTTTAATGATTTATGTATTTTTATTATATAGTTTTCTCTATGTTGACTTCTATGCGTCTCCCTCGTTCACTACCTCGACAGGTAATATGATAGAAGGCACCTGAGAACTGAATTCTTAAAGCCTTCACCATTACTGCATTATACTCATTCTCCACCTAATGTCAATACATTTGGAGCTTGGGTCTTTATTGTTTTAGAGATAACGGTTGTTCCGTGTGGAAGTTTTGAGGTTCAGAGGATCGTATTATCGATGAGTCTTGTTTTACCGAAGAAGACGGCGACTGCTACAAGGGTGCCGCGCCGCAGTCTTTTTACAGGTTTCAAGGTGTCTTTATCCACGATCTCGATATAATCAATTTTACCACCTTTTTCTTTTATCATACGTTCGATTTCAGCAGCGGCTTTTTTCGGAGTGCGGAGACCCTTCTGATAAGCATTCTGAATCCACTTAAGGGACTCGTAGATGATCGGAGCGCACCTTCTCTGTTCAGGAGTAAGATAGGTGTTACGGGAACTCATCGCCAGGCCGTCTTTTTCTCTGATGATTTTCCCGGTGATAATCTTTATGTCGAGGTTCAGATCTTTTACCATCTTCTTTATGATGACTGCCTGTTGATAATCTTTTTTTCCGAACACCGCTATTTCCGGTTCGACGATATTAAAGAGCTTTAAAACGATTGTCGTCACACCGCGGAAGTGGTGGGGACGGGAGCGCCCGCACAATAACTTGCTCAACTCCTCGACATAGACATAGGTTTTGTAATCCTCTGGATATATTTCACGAACCGAGGGGATGAAGACCAGATCAACCCTTTCTTTTTTGAGTAATTTCAAATCTCTGTTTATGTCCCGGGGATACTTTTCTAAGTCTTCACCCGGTCCGAACTGCGTGGGATTAACGAAGATCGAGACGACCAGAAAATCACATTTTTTACGGGCGAGACGCACGAGGGAGAGATGGCCTTCGTGAAGATAACCCATCGTGGGTACAAATCCTATGGTCTGCCCGTTTTTTTTGAGTTTTTTGATGATTTTTTTCAAGCCGGTTATCTTTTTAACGGTCTGCATAAGCCTATTATATTGTTTTTTCCGAGCCTGTCAATTAAGTGAATGAGGACTTCAGGATAAAATGGTCAGTATTCAGCCTCTTGAGATTCTTCGTCCGCCTGCGGCAGAGGGCGAAGGGCAAAGGGCATAGAGCATGGAGCAAAGGGAGAATGGGAGAAACGGAGAAAGGGAGAATAAGGGCATTTCGGATTTCGGATTTGGAAAGGAACAGGACGTTGGGAGCGTTTAGATCGTTGAGATCGTTTGGAGCGTTAGGAGCGGTGCATGGAAGGGAGCTGCGCTGGAAGGGATGCACTTTGTGCATGGAAGGGAGCTGCGCTGGAAGGGATGCACTTTGTGCATGGAAGGGAGCGGTGCTGGGGAAAAAAGAGAGATTCTTCGCTTCGCTCAGAATGACAGAAGAGGGAAGCGGCGCTGGATGATATTGACTTCTCGAGAATTTTGGCTATAATAATATTCGGGTAAGAATCAGGAATTTTGCAGATCTGAACGACTAAGGTTCGTCCACATACAGTCTTGACTTAAGGTAACTTTTTAGAAATTATCATAACTTTTAAAAATAAGAAAGGAGTAATCCAATGGCATTACTGGAGATAAGGTGGCACGGCAGAGGAGGACAGGGTGCAAAGACCGCTGCCCTGCTCTTCGGCGATGCCGCTGTTGAGACAGGTAAATATATTCAAGCATTCCCTGAGTACGGGCCGGAAAGAATGGGGGCACCGGTTTTTGCTTTCAACCGCATTTCCGATGAGCCCATTCTCCAGCACTGTGGCATCAAGACACCGCAGATTGTTGTTGTGCTGGATCCTACTCTGATGGAGACCGTTGATGTTACTGATGGTCTGCCAGAGGATGGTGTGGTGCTGGTCAATACACAGAAGAGTGCGGAAGAGATAAAGAAGCAGCTTAAGCTTACGACTCAGACCGTATATGTTGTCGATGCGAGCAAGATTTCACAGGAGATTCTGGGTCGTGACCTGCCCAATACCCCGATGCTCGGTGCGTTGATAAAGGCATCAAAGTTACTTGAATTCGAACCGATGTTGAAGTCGGTGGAGAAGCGTTTGAAGAAGAAATTTCCGAATCGTCCTGATGTGGTGGAAGGTAATATCAAGGCTATCAAGAAGGCATATGAGGAGGTAGGGTGATGAAGAAGGATAAGAAAGGCTGGAGAGAACTTCCGATCGGTCTCGTTCTGGAACCGGGAAGCAGTGAAAATTTTGAGACGGGTGACTGGCGGAGCGAGAAGCCGATCTGGGATGCGGAAAAGTGCACACACTGTCTGATCTGCTGGGTGTATTGCCCTGATTCATCGATCATCGTGAAGGACGGAAAGGTACAGGGTATTGATTATAAATTCTGCAAGGGTTGTGGTATCTGCGCAGAGGAATGTCCACCTAAAATAAAGGCGATTACAATGATAAGGGAGGAAAAATGATTGTTGCGAGAACAGGAAATGAAGCAATGGCTGAGGCTATGCGTCAGATAAACCCTGATGTCGTGGCTGCGTATCCCATTACACCCGCCACTGAGGTGGTACAGTTGTTTTCCAAGTTCGTCCATGACGGAGTCGTCGATACCGAGTTTGTACCGGTTGAGAGTGAACACTCGGCATGCAGCGCCTGCGTGGGTGCTTCTGCGGCTGGTGCCCGGGTGATGACGTCCACGGCATCCCAGGGGCTTGCTTTGATGCATGAAATTCTGTTTATCGCCGCAGGCCTGCGGCTTCCGATCGTTATCTGTCTGGTCAATCGTTCTCTTTCGAGTCCGATCAACATCCATTGTGACCATTCAGACACCCTTGCGTCGCGGGACAGCGGTTGGTTGCAGATATACACGGAAAATGCACAGGAGGCGTATGATACAACAATCCAGTTGGTGAAGATTGCAGAGACCGTACTGTTGCCCGGGATTGTATCGACGGACGCCTTTATCATCAGTCATGGAATGGAGCGGGTGGAACTGGTGGATGACAAAGAAGTTCCCGCGTTTCTCGGTGAGCGGAAGCTCAATTACTCTTTACTCGATACCGATGCACCAATTACGCTCGGGCCGCTTGATCTACAGGATTACTTTTTTGAACACAAACGCTCAGAGATTGATGCAATGGACCGCGTTTTACCGGTGATAGAAAAAGTCCAGAAGGAGTTCGGTGATAAATTCGGACGTTATTATCCAGTGGTGGATGAGTATAAGATGGATGATGCCGAGGTTGCGATTCTCGTGATGGGCTCGACCGGTGGCACCGCCAAGGTCGCTGTCGAAAGACTGCGGGAAAAGGGTAAAAAGGTCGGTTTGATACGCTGTCGAGTATATCGCCCCTTCCCTAAGGAGGCGATGTGTGCTGCTCTTTCCAAAGCCGGCGTCATCGGCATTATGGACCGGGCAGACACACTTTCGACCCTTGGAGGCCATCTCTACAATGATGCCCGTTCCATACTCTATGATGCAGAGGTCCGCCCTCTACTGAAGAATTATATTTACGGTCTCGGCGGCAGGGATATCAGTATAGAAGAGATTGAGACGGTGTACGAGCAGCTCTTTGAGATTAAAAAGTCGGGTAAGGTCGATAAAGATATTGTGTACTTTGGAGTGAGAGGTGAATAATGGCTAAGCTTAAGGAACTTGCATTACCAAAAGAGAAATTTGTCGGAGGTCACCGTGGGTGCGCTGGATGCGGTGCGGCGATAATTGCACGCCAGGTGCTTATGGCGGCGGAGAACCCCGTGGTGGTCGGTTGTGCAACCGGTTGTCTTGAGGTCTTTTCAACGATCTATCCTTATTCTGCATGGAAGGTCCCTTATATCCATAATGCATTCGAGAATGTGGCGGCGACAATGGCAGGGGTGGAAGCGGCGTATAAGGCACTGAAGAGAAAAGGTAAGATAACCAAAGATTTACGGTTTATCGCATTCGGCGGTGACGGCGGAACATATGATATCGGTTTACAGGCGTTGTCCGGAATGATCGAGCGGAGACATCGGGTGCTTTATGTGTGTTATAATAATGAAGCATATATGAATACGGGAATTCAGCGTTCGTCCGCGACGCCGCGCGGCGCCCACACGACGACTTCACCCGCAGGAAAGGTTATACCTGGAAAACCTCAGTTGCGAAAGAATCTGACCGAAATCGTGATCGCTCATGAACCCGCTTATGCGGCGCAGACAACGTTCGCCTACTGGAACGACCTCGTTACAAAAGTCCGTAAAGCCCTGAACGCCGACGGTCCTTCCTTCCTTAATATATATGCACCCTGCCGTCTCGGCTGGGCATATCCTCCGGAAAAGACCGTCAAAATTTCAAAACTGGCAGTGGAGACCTGTATCTGGCCTCTTTATGAATATGAGAACGGCAAATATCGTATCACCGTGAAGCCCAAGGAGAAAAAACCGATCACCGAATTTCTGAAGTTACAGGGAAGATTTAATCATCTCTTTAAATGGAAGGATCAGCTTCCTATCCAGGAATTTCAAAAAGAGGTCGATTACATCTGGGAGAGATTACTGAAGCGCGCTGAGGCGTCATAACTTTTCCGGGATTCGACATTATAAGACGGCGCATATTCTTTCTCCATCGCTGCTTTTGTGTGGGAAATGATTAAAGCGGTAATCTTCGACCTCGACGGCACCTTATATCAGAGTACGGTAATAAGAGAGAAGTTTGCCGAAGCTGCATATCTCACGCTGTCCAGATTCCAAAAGATTACTCTTGCCGACGCCCGTAAACTGATTGAAACCAGGCGTGATGAACTGGGAAAGAAGACCGGAGCGGGAGTTCCTTATACCCTGGTATTGAAATCGTTCGGGGTTCCTATAGAGTTCTGGCATCGCGAGAATATCAACTACTTTGATCCACGTAAATATCTGTCCCGGGATAAAAGATTAATTGAGAGCCTTGTTAGATTGAAAGAACAGTATAAACTTGCGGTTTTGACCAATAATAATCTGGTTCAATCAGAACGGACCCTTGAGGCGCTTGGGATAACAAACCTGTTCTGCAGGATATTCACTTACAACACCTATAAGTTGCTCAAACCGGATATAACCTTCTTTAAGAAGGCGGCTGAAGATCTCCAGGTGATTCCCGGAGAATGTCTCTTTGTGGGAGACCGTTATGACGTCGATCTCGAACCGGCTCTGAGTTTAGGGATGAAGATTCGACACGTTAAAGGACCTGAGGATATATATTCGCTGGCGGTTTAGGATTATTCTTTGCCGAGCTCTTGTTTCAGCATCCGTCGGGCCCGGACAGCATAGATGGATGAGGGTGTGTTGACAAGGAGTTCTTCCAGAATCCTCTGTGCCTCTTTCTTCTTATCCAGTTGAATCAGGAGTTCTGCGTAGAGCAGCAGGGCGTTATTCATTTTTTGCGCCGGAGAGGTGTTGAATGATTCCTCAAGGGCGCTGAGGGCGAGGGGGAGTTCACCTCTTTCTTTATATAGAAGAGCCAGATAATAACAGGCGTGCACACCGGCTGTGCTTTTTAAAAGAGGCTTCAAACTGTCTTCAGCAGAATCAAAGTTTCCGATATGGAAGAGATAGAGGGCGTATGCCAGTCTTTTTAATAGTGCCGTGTTTTCCTTTACTGATTCAATCAGATAGAGTCGTTCAAGCGCATCATTGGTGATGTCCGCACGGGGATATTTAGTAGACAGGAGCAGGTATTCTTTACGTGCTTCAAGCAGTCGGCCGGAAAAGAAGTAGTCTTCGGCAATAGCGAATAATAAAACAGGTTTTTCTTCCCAGGATGAGTTCTTTTCGTATTTTTTTAATAATTCGATTCCCTTATCAAAATCACTGAGTTTGAGGTAACATCTGTTCAGTTCGAGGATCGTGCTCAACTGCGGTGCCTTATCGAGCAGAGAGGAGAGGCTGTCGATTTTACTATGTACTTCGATGTTTAAAAACAAGAAAAGCAGTATCATCTTTCTTCGAACAAAGTTTTGAAATACTCTCTGATATAGAGTTCATATTCCCGGGGATAAGTTTCCTGGAGAGCCTGTTGAATCAGTTCGCGCAGCCGGTCTTTTCCCAGATCGTCAGGCAGTGGTTCTATATTTCTCTCACCGAGTATATCCTGTCCCGGTTTGCTCTTTCTCTTTTTACTGTAGTCTTCCTTCCTGATTGATTTTTGCGCATCAAGCAGTCTCGTCAAAATCTTCTTTTGTCTTTCAATCAATTTCCGATCCAGTTTGTATTGATATAACGCCTCTTCTGTCTCTTTCATTTCTTCAATGATTTTATCGATCAATGCCTGCTGTTCAGCTTCTCCGTATGATGATTTAAGGGATTCAAGCGCCTGGCGCAGGGCACGCTGTTTACCGGCGAGCCTCGCCAGTTGTGCTCTTTGTTGAGGGGTCAACCCCTCACCGCCCGGGATCGGAAAGATATTAAAGAGCGATTGATTGAGGCTCATCTGGCCCTTTGATATACTGGACAGCTCCTGAAGGAATTGGTCGAACCCTGTGGAAGATTCTCCGCCTTCACTCGCTTTTTCCAGATTTCGGAGCATTTCCAGACAGACGATGTTTATCAATTCCATGGATTTCCTGGCGTTCGTTCTTTTATCTTTGTTCTGCACCACTTTTTTCATATGGCTCAGGGCCCGGGCAAACGTCTTTCCCATTCGAGGCGTCACATAGAGACTTTTGAGTTGCTGGGCATAAAGGCTTTCCGCTGCAGCTCTGGCAGCGGTCATTATTTGGCTCTGCTCTTCAATGTCGATATCTTTGTTTTCCTGGAAGAGATTCTCTTCAGCCTTTGATATCTCGATCAACTGGGTTAAGATATCCAGTAATTTTTTTCTCAACTGCGCCATGCGGCCTTTTGTAAAGGTCGCGTACAACTGATCCAGTTTATCAGCAAGCCGCCGCAGTCCTTTTTTCTTCGACGGCATAGAAGAAGTTCGGGCGACGTTCTCTGATTCTTCGGCGAGTTCTTTCAGCCGTTCACTTATCTCCTGCTCCAGTTCTTCTGATGCGGCGAGTTTTCTCAGTTCTTCGGAAAGTTTTTTAATTTCGGTATCAAGGTCTTCTATCTCTTTGCTGAGATCAAGGGGGGTCTCTTCAGCAGAGAGCGAATCGAGTTCTTCGGCCTTTAAAGCCAATTCCACCGCCTTTTCGGCGAGCTCTTTCAACTTTTGCTCCTGACGATAACGTTTGAGTATTTTCAGTGTCCGCTCCAATGCCTTTGCCAGTTCTTTCTGCTCTTTCTGAAGACGTTCCAGGGCTTTTTGAATATCCTGTGGATTTTTATTGACGGCTGTCTGGAGTTCTTCTAAAGCACGTTTCAACTCCTCGGGTGCGATTTCCTGCAGTATCTTTGATATTTCGTACAGCCGCTCAATAGATTCACGATCGAGGATGATCCCCTGGTTTAATTTTTCAATGGTTTTTTTCAACTCGGTCTGCCAGTCATCTATCTTTTCCAGAATTTCTTTTTCATCGCCGATGAGTTCTTTCAATCTTTCCTGCTCAGACCACGTCAATTCCCTTTCTTTCATTAACTTCTGCTTGATGCGTTCGATCTCTTCGACTTTGTCGGTATGTTCGGAACGTAAATCTTTCAACCCTTCTTCAATAACATCTTCTTTTTTACTGACCTCTTCATATATCTCTTCCATCGTGGGGAAATATACACGGTAGGTTTTACTCTTCGTCCTGTTGCCTGCATTGTCGGTTATCACTGCAAAATAACTGACTTCGTCACCGGGCAGCATTCCGAGTCCACTCAAATCCCAGGTGAAGAAGAGTGTATCCTGAAGAGCTCCTCTTTTAAGATGCAGAGGTTTTTTATTTTCATTTTTGAATGTGTAGTGGAAGACGGCGTCGCGAAGACCGTAGTCGTCACTGCACTTGATTCCGATGTCGAGCTGCATGTCGTTCGGCAGATTGATGTTGTACCCGGGATAGAAGATGTCGACAAGCGGGGCGAGATCCGGAATCGCATAGATTATTATCTGTTCTTTCAGCTCGGTTGAAGATTCAAGGAATAGTACGGCTGTACCATTTTCGTCAACAGTGAAGTCCCCTGAGAACTCATTATCCCTGTAATTCAATTCCAGGGTGTCTTCAAACAGTAATAAAGAGGCGGCGGAGAGTGGTTGGGAGGCGCTTCCCTGCATATGGACTCTGGTTCCACGTGGTGCGATTATCTGCCTCCCGGTTTTTACTTCCTGGTTCAATCCCGTGTACAAAGGATACTTCAGAGAAAAAGAGAGGGATTTGATGTAAAGCGGTTCCAGGGTGGAGAGAGTGACTTCATCGGTTTTTTTGTCGAGGAATTCAAAATGGTATGTTAGGGGAGCCTCCAATCTGAGTTTTTTCAGCGCACGTCCGTTTTTAACCGCAAGCTTTTCTTTAATTACTGTTTTTCCTCTGTTGATGATCAGTTTGACGTTTCCGGGTTGATATACTCCATTCAGGTGGAGAGCCAGTTCGACCTGGGTGCCTTTGATGAATTTGTCGGCGGACGGCGTCGTATAATAATCGATTTTGTGATTCAAGGAATACCAGAAGCGCGCAGGCATAAACGCCGGCAGGATAAGAAAGAATGCGATGGAAATCAATAGAAATTGAGACGCCCGGCGGAGGGGTGCATAGCTGAGCGACTTTTTGAAGTCCAGGTTTTCTGTTTTTTTGACCGTCTCTCTGATGTAGGCGTCGATGAATTCCTGAGAATACCTCTCTTTGTTGTTTTTCGGAATCCGGGAAAGCTGGATGCAGTTTACGAGTTCACCCTTCAAGCCGAGTTTCTTTTCGATTGTCTTCACCTTTTTGAAAAAAGAAGAGGGGCGGTATAATAAAAGAGGAAGTACTCCGATGAGTGCGTATAAAGGGGATTTTATGAGGAGCAATGCAACCGACAGAGCAATCAGCACTGTGGATGATGTGAATATGATATAAGATGAAACGGTTATCAGTTCCTGAATCCTGACGTATTTCTTTACTTTTTTGAGGAGGTCATTTATGTCGGACATGAATCAATGGGTTAAACTGTAAACAACGATATTAATTCCCATTCGAAAAGCCGCTTCCCTCTTTTCCGGAGGGTCGTTGTGCACTTCAGGGTTTTCCCAGCCGTCACCCAGATCACATTGATAGGTGTAGAAGACCACAAGGCGACCTTCGTAGAATATACCGAATCCCTGCGCCGGTTTACCGTCGTGCTCGTGAATTTTGGGTAAGCCGTCGGGAAAATCGTAGAAAGAGTGGTAGATCGGGTGATCAAGGGGCAGTTCCACCAGCGGGGAGTCAGGAAAGACCTTTTTTATCTCACGTCGGAAAGACGAATCCATACCGTAGTTATCATCGGCGTGAAGAAAACCTCCCGCCGCAAAATAGCTTCTTAAAATTTTAAGTTCTTTGTCTGAAAAATGTATATTTCCATGACCGGTGAGATAGAGATATGGATATTTAAAGAGATCCGGGTCCGAGATTTCAACAATATCTTCTTTCAGGGGGGTACGGATGCTGGTGCGTTCCCGAATCTCCCTCAACAGATTCGGAAGGGATGAGGGGTCTGAGTACCAGTCACCGCCGCCGCTGTATTTTACCCGGGCGATCGTAAAATCATACTGTCCTAAAAGAATCAGTATCAAAAGCAGTGTATTCACATATTATTATAAGGTCTTAACCTTTAATGTCAAGCTGTAAGTTGTCTGACTCCTCTCCACTTTTTTCGTTTTTATTTAAAGACCCTTCTTCTCCGTCATTGCTTCGTTCCACTCAGGACAACGTCTGAGTTTGCCTTCTTTCTCTGTCATTCTGAGTGAAACGAAGAATCTTTATCAGTCATTAGTTATTGAGATTCTTCAGTCGTCTGCTTCGGGCAGACTCCGTCAGAATGACAAAAGAGCGGGCAGAGGGATGATAAAAAGTGGAGAGGAGTCAGGTAAGTTGTGGGTGAATTTTTAGATTATTCATTATTTTTATGAAAATAAAAAGGACGGTTATCTATATGATGTTTAATGTAAAGATTTGACCCCATACGCTGCTTGACTTGGCGTAAAATATATTTATAATTTATTTTAATGAAAACAATAATGGAGCGTTCGGAAATAAAAAGAGCGCTGCGTCGGATAGTCCATGAAATCATCGAACGGAACAAGGGTACAAAGAATCTGGTGCTCATCGGAATAAAACGGCGCGGCGATTTCATTGCCCGTCGGATCGCCGGTATCATATACGACTGTGAACGAAAAAAGATACCCATAGGGGCTCTTGATATAACTCTGTATCGTGATGACCTGCAGCTCGTTTCCGAAATGCCCATTATTGAAAGCACTGATATCCCCTTTGATATAAACAAAAAGATTATTGTGCTGGTTGATGATGTTCTCTATACCGGCAGGACGATCCGGGCGGCAATGGAGGAGATCTTCAATTTCGGCCGACCGAAAGCAATTCAACTCGCGGTTCTGGTCGACCGCGGTCACAGGGAACTTCCCATCCAGGCGGATTTCGTCGGCAAAAAAGTTCCGACTGCCAAAAACGAGATCGTGGATCTACATATTGAAGAGGTCGACAAGGAAGAAGGGGTTTTCATCCATCGCATTGTCGAGGTCAAGAAGAAGGCGAAGAAGAAGAAAAGAAAGAATCGGATAAGATTGAAAACCGCTCCCAAACCAAAGGTAAAGCAATTGGTGATCAAAGAACTGAAGAAAAAATAGGGTATGAATAGAAGAAAAGACCTTTTGGGCATAGAAGGCCTGACGGAAAAAGAGATCATGCAGTACCTCAACCTGGCGGAAAAGTTCGCCGGTGTACTGGAGCGGCCCATTCCGATTGTTCCTTCGCTGCGCGGCAAGACTATTCTGACTTTGTTTTTTGAACCATCAACACGCACCCAGATTTCATTCAGCATTGCGGCGAAGAGATTGTCAGCCGATATCCTCAACTTTTCCAGGAGTACATCGAGTGTAACAAAGGGAGAGACCCTGCTTGACACCGCGAAAAACATCGAGGCGATGAAGGTCGACGGCGTGGTGGTCAGACATCCGGCGCCCGGTGCCGCTAAATTCCTCGGTGAACACTTAGCCGCTTTTGTGATAAACGCCGGGGACGGTGCACATGAGCATCCGACTCAGGCTTTGCTGGATTTAATGACGATAAAACAATACTTCGGTGGTTTCAAAAATTTAAAGGTGCTGATTGTGGGAGATATCGCACATTCGCGGGTCGCCCGTTCGAATATCTTCGGATTAAAGATCCTGGGAGCACAGGTCGGACTCTGTGCGCCACCGACATTGATTCCCCTGGATGTCAAAAAACTCGGAGTTGATGTTTTTTACAAACTGGATGACGCCATCGGAGATTTCGATGTAGTAATGGCGCTTCGGCTTCAACTGGAAAGGCAGGAAGCCGGGCTTTTCCCTTCGATAAGAGAATATCGGGAACTTTACGGCTTGACAAAGGAACGGGTGCAGAAGATGAAACCGAAGGGTATTATCATGCACCCGGGACCAACCAACCGTGGGGTTGAGATTGATCCGGATGTAGCAGATAGTGACAGATCGGTTATCTTGAATCAGGTGAAGAACGGTGTGGCAACCAGGATGGCGGTGTTGTTTATCCATTCCGGAGGAAGAATTGTCTGATATCTTGATTAAAGGCGGAAGGGTTATCGACCCGAAGACAGGCCTTGATAAAAAGCAGGATGTCCTTGTGAGGGGCAATAAGATTGTTCAGATCGATAAAAAAATAGACAGAAAAGATGCTTTTCTTATTGATGCGCGCGGCAAGATCGTATGTCCGGGGTTTATTGATTTACATTGCCATTTACGTGATCCGGGCAGACCGGATGAGGAAACGATAGAGAGCGGAAGCAACTCTGCGGTCGCCGGTGGTTTCACTACGATATGCTGTATGCCCAACACGACTCCTCCTATTGATAATGAGGGAGTTGTCAGTTACATCTACCAGGAAGCGGGCCGGGTGAATCTCTGCCGGATATTTCCGATTGCGGCGATCACGAAACAGCGGGCAGGAAAAGAGATAACCGAGTTCGGAGAGCTTGTCAAGGCGGGTGCGAAGGGTTTTTCCGATGACGGTGATGTGGTCGCCAATGCCGAAGTTCTTAGATATGCACTGGAGTATTCAAAGACGTTCGGTCTGCCGATATTTGAACATCCGATTGATGAAAATCTATCACGTAACAGTTCGATGAATGAAGGCTTCACCTCCACCAGATTGGGACTCAAAGGTTCACCAGCGGTCGCTGAGGAGATAATCGTCGCCCGTGATCTGCTCCTTGCAAAATTCACCGGAGCACGGCTCCATCTCTGTCACATCTCCACACGTGGAGCAGTGGAATTGATAAGACAGGCGAAGAAAGACGGGATCCAGGTTACCTGTGAGACCTGCCCCCACTATCTTTATTTTAATGATAAGGTATTGGAAGAGTTCGACACCAACTACAAAGTGAATCCACCGATAAGAGAGGAGGCGGATCGACGGGCGATTATCGAGGGATTGAAAGACGGAACGATCGATTGTATTGCAACCGACCATGCGCCCCATTGTGAGGCGGAAAAAGAGCTGGAGTTTACCACCGCACCCACCGGTATGATCGGTTTTGAAACCGCACTTTCAATGGTGACGGCGGAATTGGTGAACAGACATAAATTCGGTTGGTTGGAAGTGATTGAGAAGATGACGGTGAATCCCGCAAAGATACTTCATCTTGATCTTGGAGTGTTGAAAAAGGGCGCGGTGGCGGATATAACGATTTTTGATCCTCAAAAGAGGTGGAAGGTTACCCCGGGGACGATAAAGTCAAAGTCAAAGAACACCCCGTTTTTAAACAAACAGCTGGTGGGTAAAAGCATCGGGGTTATCGTCAATGGTGAATTGAAGTATTATGAAGAGGATTGAAGAGTATGGTTGACACGAAAAACAACCGCTACGGCAGTGTTATATTACCCGACTGGCTCGGCAGCGGTCATGACCTCTTCGGTACGATCCAGATTATTAAAGGCAAAAAGATCCAGCGGGGTTTTTTAGAGATAGATTTTGAGTTCAAATTCAGTGAAAAATTCAATTACCCGATCGTTTTTGAAATCAAAAGTGTGAATTCTGATATCGAGGTGTATGCCGTGGCGTTTCAGATCGACGGCCATATTGAACCGGCGACGCGGGCGATTGAAGAGAACATCATTGCGCCGCGGGTCTGCCGTACGCTCAGGCGCAGCGATTTCGTAAAATTTTTTGCCGAAGTCGTTGCGAATGATGTCGATTTCGTCCTTTATCTCAATAAGGTTCCGAAAAAATTTAAAGGCATAAAATCATATAATCTGACCGAGGAACAGAAGATTATCCTGAATGAACGGTTGATCATGGAGATCACCGAGGTGCTTGACCGGGAACATTCGGTCCAGAACTGAATTTTATCAAACGACTTTCACCCCGAAATCCCCTTTAACGATTTCGCCGATAAGTTTTACCTTCGGAGATTTGAATTTCCGCAGGTTTTTTTTATCAACCACCAGTACCATCCCGATACCCATATTGAACACCCGATACATCTCTTCGTCAGGCACTTTACCGAGCTCTTTTATTATCTTGAAGATGGGCGGCGGGGTCCAGGTGTTTTTGTTTATTACGGCGGCGCACTTTGCCGGCAGAATCCGCTTTATGTTGTCGAAGAAACCGCCGCCGGTGATATGGGCTATTCCTTTAATCGACTGGAATCTCGGTGCAACATAGCGTTGATAACAGGTATGGATCTTCAGCAGTTCTTCACCGAGTTTACATTTCAGCTCAGGGATATAAGAAGAAAAGGTAAACTTTCTCAGAAGCACTTTCCGCGCCAGTGAGTACCCGTTGGTGTGGAGCCCCGAAGATTCCAATCCGACGAGCAGATCACCCGTTTTGATCTTTGACGTATCCAGATACCTTTTTTTATTTACGATACCGACGATGAATCCCACGAGGTCGTAGATACCTTTTGGATAGAATCTCGTGAGACTTGCGGTTTCGCCTCCGATCAATATGAGCTTTTCTTTTTTACAGGCGGTGGCTACCCCCTTGATGATTTCCAGAAGTGTTTTGTTTTCAATCTCTGAGAAACCGATGTAGTCCATAAAGAAAAGAGGCCGTGCGCCGGTGGTCAGGATGTCGTTGATGCAGTGGTTGACGATATCCTGACCCACGGTGTGGTGTATTCCCATACCGCAGGCGACGAGGATCTTTGTGCCGACGCTGTCGACACTGCTGATCAAGTAGTCCTTACCGAGCGGGTATGCGGCTCCGAAGAGGCCGAATGCCGATTTGATATTCTTCAGGTATGTTCTTGCAACCTGTTTTCCGATTCCTTTACGCAGGAGATTTAGAGAATCGATGTCGACACCGGCGTCTTTGTAAAGCATAGGTAATAATATCCATTTTTTGATATAATGCAATGGCTATCTGGGGTCAAATCTTTACATCGGATGTCAGACGGAATGAATTTTTATTTTCACTGAATGGATGTCTAATGTAAAGATTTGACCCCAAATGCAGATTGACATAATGAATCCTGGCGATATACTAAATATATGAAGAGTGATTTAGAAATTGCCCAGGAAGCCACGCTGGTGCCGATTATGGATCTGGCGAAAAGGCTTGATATTGACGACGATTTTGTTATTCCCTGTGGAGTTTTTAAAGCCAAAATATCACTTCAATTTTATGAAAAGGTTAAAACGGCGCCGGATGGTAAACTCGTGCTGGTAACCGCAATGACACCCACGCGATACGGCGAGGGCAAGACCACGGTTTCCATTGGATTGAGTATGGCGTTGAACAAGCTCGGCAGGAGTTCGATCGTGACTTTACGGGAGCCGTCCCTGGGACCGGTCTTTGGAATCAAAGGAGGCGCCGCCGGCGGCGGCTATGTGCAGGTTCTGCCGATGGAAGATATAAATCTGCATTTTACCGGTGACATCCACGCAATCAGTGCGGCTCATAATTTGCTCTCAGCCGTTCTCGACAGCCACATCCACTTCGGAAACAGATTGAAGATCGATGAACGCGAAATACTCTTCCGCCGGGCGATGGATATGAATGATCGAAGTTTGCGCGATATCGTCGTGGGATTGGGAGGCCGACCGAACGGCCCGGCGCGTGAAGACGGGTTTATCATCACTGCCGCCAGTGAGGTGATGGCGATTCTCGCTCTTTCGCAGTCTTTACCCGAATTGAAAGAACGGCTTGGAAAGATTCTGGTTTCATTTGATATGGAAGGCAACCCCATTTATGCAAAAGATTTCGGTGTGCACGGTGCAATGGCGGCGCTTTTAAAGGATGCGCTGAAACCGAACCTCGTGCAGACAATCGATCACACGCCGGCGTTTATTCATTGCGGACCGTTCGCCAATATCGCCCATGGCACCTGCAGTATCATCGCGATAAAGATGGCTCAGAAACTCTGTGATTTCACGGTTGTCGAAGCCGGCTTCGGTTCAGACCTCGGTGCGGAAAAATTTATTGATATCGTCTCACGGGTCGGCGGGTTTAATGTGGATGGTGCGGTGCTGGTGGCGACAATCAGGGCGTTGAAACTGCACGGCGGCGCTGTGAAGAAAACTCCGCAGTCAGGCACCACTGAAGAACTCAAAAAGGGATTTCTGAATCTGGAGAAGCACATCGACAACTTGATTAAATTCGGAATAAAACCCGTCGTCGCTCTGAATGTTTTTGAAGGTGATACCGACGAGGAGATCAAACTGGTCCAGGAATTTTGTAGGGATCGCGATGTAAAGTGTGCAGAGGTAAGGGCGTTTTCTCAGGGAGCGGACGGAGCTGTGGAACTTGCAGAACTCGTCTGCGAATCGATCCGGAAAAACGAATGCTGTATCCGTCCAATATATGATTTAGAGGATACCATCGAAGAGAAGATTGAAAAGGTGGCGACTCAGATATACGGTGCCGCGCGTGTTGTATACACTCCGAAGGCCGAGAAGAATATAAGACGAATAAAGAGATTGAAATTCGATAAACTGCCGATCTGTATTGCAAAGACCAACAGTTCTCTGTCGGATAATCCCGCATTATACGGCAGACCGGAAAATTTCAAGATCACCATCAGGGGAATCAATATCTCTTCAGGAGCGGGTTTTCTGGTACCTTTAGCCGGTGAAGTTATGCTGATGCCGGGATTGTCAAAGGTTCCGAACGCCCAGAGGATTGATATTGATGAGCAAGGAAGGATTTCAGGGTTGTCATAAGTCTTATTTGATTGAACAAAAGAGGATGAAGAGGAGAGTGTAGTATGCCGGCAAATCTACCGCCGCAGTATTTTGATGTTGAGAAAAAATACAGGGAGGCGAAAGAGCTGCAGGAGAAGCTGGTTTATCTCCAGCAGATGTTGTCGGTCGTTCCAAAACATAAAGGTACGGAAAAATTACAGGCTGAACTGAAGACGAAGATTTCAAAGCTCAAAAACACCATCGCCAAACAGAAAAAATCAAAAGGATCCGGAGGTATCTGGTATCAGGTTGAAAAACAGGGAGCGGGTCAGGTTGTTCTCGTGGGGCTGCCCAATTGTGGAAAATCAACTGTTCTCAATACATTGACCAATGCACATGCCGCGGTCGGAGATTATCCATTTACCACCCAGTTGCCCAAGGTGGGTATGATGGAATTTAAAGACATCAAGATTCAGATTGTTGATACACCGCCTTTACATGACGATGCACCGGCATGGCTTTTCGGTCTGTACAGAAACGGCGATCTTCTGTTGATCGTTCTCGACGCAACCCACGAACCGGCCAGCCAGTTTGATACAATCCATCATGCCCTTAATGAGAAGAATATTTTTATAAGAAAACAGGAATTCGGTGATTTTAAAAATACAGTGATTCTTTTGAATAAAGTGGATGTCAATGACGGATATACTCAATTTGTCGGACAGTACGGCGAAGAGTTTGTCGTTGTACCGTTTTCAACGCATTCGGAAGAGCAGACGGCATTATTAAAAGAAAAGTTATTTGACGAGTTGCATATCATCAGGGTTTATACGAAAAAGATCGGCAGACCCGTGGTAAGAAATGAACCGATTGTGCTCAAACAGGGCACGAC
>DRIG01000059.1 GCA_011052815.1 candidate division WOR-3 bacterium
ATATGTCGGAGTGAATATCGTAGCCGGTAAAGACGTAAAAGGAACAGTAACCGTCAGACTTCACAATGTCCCCTGGCGTCAGGCGCTGGAAATCATCTTAAAGGCGTCGGGCTATGCGTATCGTGAAGATCCCGGAGTGATCAGGGTCGACACTGCGGAGAACCTCGATAAACAGGACTATGATCTGCCGCTCAGCTCGAGAATCTATAAACTCGAATTCGCCAATCCGGAAAGAATGCTCGATAAAATCGAAGCGATGCTTTCTCCGAAGGGAAAAGCAAACGTCGACAAACGAACCAACTCCATCGTGGTGACGGAAGTCGAACCGATCCATCAAAGAATTGAAGAACTGGTGAAGATACTCGATACCCCCACCCCGCAGGTTGAAATCATGGCGAAAGTGGTCGATATGGACATATCCGCATCTCAGGGACTCGGCATAAACTGGACCCTGAAAGGTCTGGAAAGCCGCGTGGTTCAAGCCGATGTCTCGGTCAATAAAGAACCGACGGTTGTCGGATTCAGTGAATTCCACATCGGTACGGTTCCTTCATTGGCTCAATTGGATGCATTGATAAGCATGCTCGAAGAAAACGGAAAGGCGCAGACGATCTCGGCACCGCGTATCACTGCAGTCGACAACGAAGAAGCAAAACTTCTGGGAGGTCAAAGATTCGGAATTCCGACAAGAGACATCTCCGGGAATACGGTGATTCAGATGTACACGGTCGGTACTAAATTGGAAGTTACGCCTCACATTAATTCACTTGAAGAAATTACCATGGAAATTCATGCCGAGGTCAGTGAACTCGATCGCGCCTCAGCCCTCGCCGGAAGACCGATCATCACCACTTCTGAAGCAGACTCCAAAGTTCTGGTCAAAGACGGCAACACCGTCGTCATCGGCGGATTTATCAGAAGAAAAGAGACCAAAACCGTGCGCGGCATTCCCATCTTAAAGAACATTCCTATTCTCGGTGCGCTCTTCAGAGAAACAACCACTTCAGTCGAAGACCGTGAACTTCTCATATTCATTACGCCTAATTTAATAAGATAGTTATTCAGAGTCTGAAAGTTCCGCACGGCTACATGCGGTCTCTTGATGAAAATTGTTGGAGGTCTGAAAAAAGGTAGAACCTTAAAAGCAGCAAAAAAAGGATTCAGGCCGACCAGGGCTTTAGTTCGCGAGGCGATATTTAATATTATTCAAAACAAAATACCGGAAAGTGAAGTATTGGATATATTTGCAGGGAGCGGCGCTCTGGGATTGGAAGCATTGTCTCGGGGCGCAAAAACCTGCATCTTCATCGAACGGCAACCTAAAACACTGATCAAGAACATCAACACTCTTTCTTTAAAAAAGAATACAAAGATCATCGGCAAAGACTTCCGGGCGGCGCTCAGAAAAATCCGAGAAAAAAAATTCGACGTAATTTTCCTCGACCCGCCCTACAGAAAAAAATATCTCGAGACGACACTCAATCTGATCGTGAAGTATACACTGCTTAAAACCGAAGGAGTAATAGTGGCAGAGCACTCTTCTGATGAAGAGATAATCTTTCCGGAACAACTTTCCATCTTGAAAAGAAGACACTACGGCAACACCGCAGTCACCTTTTTCGAAAAACAGGTGGACAAAGAAAAGATAAACACAGAATGAAGAAAAAAATAAAAAGCAACGTAAAAAAAGCAATATATGCAGGAACCTTCGACCCGATAACATTCGGTCATATCGATGTCGTCAACCGGGCGGTTAAGATTTTCGATAAGGTAATCATCGGAGTAAGCGCCGGTCCTAAAAAGACACTCTTCACCCAGAAAGAACGGGTTGAATTGGTGAAAGCAGTATTCAAAAACCACAAAAAGATTGAAGTTGCAGGATTCTCTTCCCTTCTGGTGGACTTCGCTCGAAAAATCGGAGCAACGACCATTATCAGGGGGATAAGAGCGGTTTCAGACTTTGACTATGAACTCCAATTGACCTTGATGAATCGTAAGTTAGCCTCCAGGATTGAAACGATATTCTTGATGCCCTCGGAAAAATACATCTTCATAAGTTCCTCCCTGGCAAAAGAAATTGCTTCGCTGGGAGGCGATGTCTCACAAATTGTGCCGGAAATCGTGGCGAAAACCCTTATAAGGAAATTGAAAAAATAAGCCCGGGGTCATACCCCTTGATTTTTTAAAAATTTTCTGTATCTTATTAATAAGGAGGACCAATGAATAAAGTGTTCACATTTTTTATTTTAGGCCTGCTGTTTCTCGTATATGCAAAAGAGCCGGAACAGAAACCAAAACATCAGGTGGAAGAGATAGTCTTCAACTTCATAAAAGATTTAAAAAACGACGTATACGCGGAAAACATCTACTACTTCGAAGCCGATACCGAACTGACAAAAGAAGAAAGAGAATATTATTTCCGCAGATTGGAGAAATATGTAAGAAACAACACCTGGTCACTCTATTTCACCATAATCGACATATATAACGGACACGAAGATATGGCTGACGTTATCCTGAAGGCGAAATCAGGTGACCTCGTCGTCTTCTGCCTCGGATTTTGGTATGATGTCAACCGATGGGAACTCGATGCTTATGAATTTCCGGCATTGACATTCGACCGCCCTGAGGATCAATCTTATGAAGATTATGTCCAGCAAATAATCGACGACGCCAAAGCGGTGGGAGTCGAATATTCCAAACGAGAGACGATAAAAAAGCAGGGAACATATTACATAGAATATAAATAATCTCAAACGGAAAATCTTTATCAAACCGCTCCTTTCTCCACAGTTTCAACTTAAGGTGGAAATATATGTGTATATGCATAATTTCCAATTATGAACATCCTGTAAACAACGGCCGGGTGTTTTGATAGAAACTTCCTCGATATTGACTCTTTTTCTGTAATTAATATAATTATCTTCTATATGAAATTCATCGATGAAGCGAAAATTTTTGTCACCGCGGGCAAAGGCGGCAATGGATGCATATCATTCCGTCGGGAAAAATTCGTTCCCAGAGGCGGACCAGACGGCGGAGACGGCGGCGCAGGCGGCTCAGTATATCTCATCGGTAAAAAAGAGCTGGGGACATTATACGATCTGCGTATAAAGCCGCACTACCGCGCCGGACGTGGAAGCCACGGGAAAGGAAAAAATATGTCGGGCAAGGCGGGAAAAGACGTCCTCATCCCGGTTCCCCTAGGAGTCGTCGTTTACCACGGGAAAAAAGTACTCGGCGAAATTCTCTTTGACAACCAGAAATTACTCATTGCAAAAGGCGGAAAAGGCGGTCGTGGTAACCGCCACTTTGTCACGGCGACGAACCAGACGCCGCGCTGCGCCGAACCGGGAGCTGAAGGTGAAAAAAGAACAATAAAACTCGTCCTGAAATTGATTTCAGACATCGGCCTGGTCGGTTTCCCGAATGCCGGAAAATCAACTTTATTGAGAGCCATGACCGACGCCAACCCGAGAATCGGCGATTATCCTTTTACAACCCTTGCTCCCAATTTAGGCGTAATCAAAAACAACTACAAGAATATCGTAATCGCCGACATGCCCGGTATTATCGAAGGAGCCCACGCGGGAAAAGGTCTGGGACATCAATTTCTCCGTCACATCGAACGTACGAAAAAATTGCTCTTGATAATCGACATCACATCTTCAGACCCCTTGTATCAATATAACTCTTTGCTGACCGAGTTCAGAAAATATAGTAGAGCACTGTTGAGAAAAGAACGGATTGTCATCTTTAATAAAATTGATCTTGTGGATATGATACCGGATTACAAATTAAAGGAAGAAATTTTTTACATCTCGGCGTTGAAAGGTACAGGTGTAAAAGAGCTGATTGAATTTATAAACAGATGAAGATCCGATTCAAGCAGGACAAAAAAACCATCCTTAAATTACTCGAAACATCGGGGATAAAAAGACGACTGAGGATACTGGATCGATTGAATGGAGTCAATGAAAAAGACAGTATAAACATACTCTTGAAAGTACTGGAAGATAATTCATGGGTGATGCGTGAAAAGGCGGCTTATAAATTAGCTGAATATGGAAACAGGGTGGTCCAGCGTTTAATCAGGCTCCTCAAACGCGGTTTCTGGTATACCCGTGCTGCAGCATGCTTGACTCTGGGAGAGATCGGTAACATCAAAGCACTGGAAGCAATCGTCACCCTCATATTGGACGACGACAATCCCACAGTGATAAAAGAGGCATCATCGGCATTATTGAAACTGGCAAGAAAAGAACCGGTTCTCTTCGCCGACGGACTGAAAAATCTATCCCTGATACAGGAAAAGAAGAAAGAAATATTAAAAATAATAGAAGATGCCGAACCAGAGCTCTACACCGTTATTATGAAAGAGTTGGAAAATGAATGATGAACTCCTTGATTTATTGACCCTGTTGTCAATCGAAAAGCTCACGGAAAAAAAACTCTTTATTCTGTTTAAAAGATTCAACAGCCCTGAAAAGATAAGAAACGCAGAAATAGAAGAACTCAGTGCACTCGTCGGCTCCGAGATCGCGAAAAAGATTAAACTGAAACAGGTGGACGACAGGATCAAGAAAAGATATGATACTGTAAGAAAAACGGGCGCCATGATAGTTCCTTATTATTCTCCTGCATACCCTTCCTGGTTGAAGAAGATTGAATACTTCCCTCCGATTCTCTTTATCCGGGGTGAGATAAAAATAGAAGACGAACTGTCGATCGCCGTAATAGGAACCCGCGGTGCAACGGTTTACGGTAAGACCATTGCTGAAAATTTTGCGGCGGAATTCGTCAAAGCCGGAATCACCGTAGTAAGCGGTATGGCACGGGGGATTGACACCGCCGCCCACAGATCGGCATTAAAAAACGGCGGTAGAACCATCGCGGTGCTGGGCTGCGGCATCAACATCTGTTATCCTCCTGAAAATAAAAGATTAATGGAAGAAATAATCGAAAACGGTGCGGTGATTTCAGAATTCAACCTCGATACCCCTCCCCTCGCCCACAATTTTCCGAAACGCAACCGCATCGTGTCCGGGCTGTCAAAAGCCGTGGTAGCCATAGAGGCGAAAGAAAAATCCGGTGTTATGAATACGGTGAACTGGGCGCTGGATCAGA
This sequence comes from candidate division WOR-3 bacterium, assembly GCA_011052815.1. Classification (NCBI taxonomy): domain Bacteria; kingdom Pseudomonadati; phylum Caldifarciminota; species Caldifarciminota bacterium. The sequence continues at coordinate 5,128 of DRIG01000059.1, forward strand.
ACAAGGACGTCTTCGCCATTCCGGGCAACATCTATTCAAAGGCGTCAAGTGGAACCAATCGTCTGATAAAAGAAGGCGCCATTCCTGTAACCTCTGCCGCTGAAGTGCTGGAATCCCTGGGCATCAAACATCCAAAAACAGATAAGACAAAAAAAGATATCATCCTGACCGATGTAGAAAAAAGAATCTGGGAGAATTTGTCGTCTGATCCGATATACCTCGACACCCTGTCGGAAAGACTCAATCAACCTACGGGGTCAATTCTCAATGTCCTGCTCTCCCTGGAGATAAAAGGGGTGGTCGAGCAACTACCAGGAATGATGTTCGTAAAAAAATTCGATTATTTTGATTGATGGAACTTTATTCTTTATGTACCTATTTCCCAGGACGATAAATACCGCTTCTGTTCCGGCGTCAGCTGATCAATCTTGATCCCCATTGATTTCAGTTTAAGACGCGCTATCCGCTCATCAATACGTAAAGGAAGATTATAAACTTTTTTTTCGAGTTTCGGATGTTTAAAGATGTATTCGACCGCCAACGCCTGGTTGGCGAACGACATATCCATAACCATTGCGGGATGTCCCTCTGCAGCCGCCAGATTCACCAACCGTCCTTCAGAAAGCAGATAAATCCTCTTACCGTTCCTTAAGGTATACTCCTCACAGAACTCCCGAACCCGCCGTCTTTTTTTAGCCAATTTTTTCAGCGCCTTTTTGTCGATCTCAACATCAAAGTGTCCTGAATTGCCGATTATGGCACCGTCCTTCATCTTGAGCATATGCTCTTTTCGTATTACGTTGATATCACCGGTTACCGTAATGAAAACGTCGCCGATGCGGGCGGCTTCAATCATCGGCATCACCGCATAACCGTCCATCTGCGCCTCAAGCGCTTTAACCGGGTCAACTTCGGTCACAACCACATGGGCACCGTGTCCTTTCGCCCTCATTGCAAGACCTCTGCCGCACCATCCATATCCGGCGACCACAAAGGTGCTTCCACTGATCAGAATATTCGTTGCTCTCAAGATACCGTCGATTGTTGATTGACCCGTGCCATAGCGGTTGTCGAAAAGATGTTTTGTTAAAGAATCATTAACCGCGATTATCGGAAACCGCAGTACTTTATCCCTTTCCATCTGCTTCAATCTTATGACGCCGGTCGTCGTCTCCTCGGTTCCTCCAAGCACCCCTTCTATTTTCTTCTTGTGGACGGTTGAGATCAAATCCGCTCCGTCGTCAATAAGCACCTCAGGTTTATTCTTGAGCACCTGTGCCATATTATGATAATATTCACTCCGTGACTCGCCGTTGCGGGCGAAAACTCCGATACCATCCATTGCCAGAGCCGCGGCGACATCATCCTGTGTTGAAAGAGGATTTGATGCGGTCAGAAAAACATGGGCGCCGCCGGCTTTCAATGTTCTGATTAAATTTGCGGTTTCCGTCGTAACATGAAGGCAACAGCCGATACGACGATTCTTTAAAGGTTTCTGTTTTTTGAATCTTTTTCGAATCAAACGCAGCACAGGCATCTTTGATTCAGCCCATTCGATTCTTTTATTGCCCTGTGGTGCAAGTTTTTTATCCTTGATATTAAATCTCATTTTTCTTCCCCTTTTAATAAATGAATCAGATGACTGAAGTTCTATATTTATTCGATCAACCGATACCTGCTTCGCGCTTAATCGCCTCAGCCATGTCACAGATCTCCCAGGTGAACCCTTCTTCTTCCCGTCCGAAGTGACCGTAGCAAGCAGTACGTCTGTATATCGGTCTTCTCAGTTTCAATTTGTCGATTATACCCTGGGGAGTGAAGTCAAAGAGCTTCTTCAAAATTGCAACGATCTTTGATTCGTCGATCTTTGAGGTACCGAAAGTATTCACTGAAATTGCAATCGGATCGGCGACACCGATGGCGTAAGAGAGCGAGACCTCAACCTTTTCGCACACATCGGCGGCGACGAGGTTCTTCGCAACATAACGTGCCATATAAGAAGCCGAACGGTCCACCTTGGTCGGGTCCTTACCAGAAAAGCAGCCGCCACCGTGATGTCCGATACCACCATAGGTGTCGACCATAATCTTTCTGCCGGTGAGTCCTGTATCTCCCTGAGGACCGCCGATAACAAACCTTCCCGTCGGATTTATCAAAATCTTTGTCCGGTCATCGAGCAATTCTCCGGGAACAATCTTTTCAATAACGTACTTTTTCAAATCCGCATGAAGTTTCTCATTGCTCACGTCCACATGATGTTGGGCAGATAAAATTATCGTGTGGATTCTCAGTGGTTTTCGGTCTTCATACTCAACCGTTATCTGGGTTTTACCGTCCGGATGGAGATAATCAACGACATTCGCCTTCCTTATTTCACTCAGCTGACGGACGACTTTATGGGCGAGGATTATCGGTAAAGGCATCAGTTCCGGCGTCTCGTTCGTCGCATAGCCGTACATCATCCCCTGATCCCCGGCACCGCCGATGTCGACCCCCATTGCAATGTCCTTGGATTGTTCCTGGATGGCGGTGATCACCGAACAGGTCTCGGCATCAATGCCCATATCCGTATCCGTATAACCGATCTCATATAAAAGAGAACGTACAATATCAGCGATACTTACATAACAATTTGTTGAAATCTCTCCCGAGACAAAAATCAACCCTCTTGTCGCGAGTGTCTCCAGCGCCACACGACCGAACGGGTCTTTTTCCAGGATTGCATCGAGCACTGCATCTGATACCTGATCACAGATTTTATCAGGATGCCCTTCAGTAACTGATTCAGCAGTTATAAAATATCGCGCCATTTGCCTCCTTTGGTTAATTATAAACAAATTTTTCTGTAAATCAAGAGCGTAATGCAATTGCGTTGACAATATCTTTAAATTTATTATAATAATCAAAAGGATGGTGTAATGAATACTCTGATATTAACTTTTTTTATGTTCAGCGGCATCAGCGGTAAGATCCAAGGATCTGTCGTGGACGCCGACACGAAAGAACCGCTTCCTTACGTCAATGTAATAATCCAGGAAACCGAAATGGGAACCGCTACTGATGAAGACGGCTATTTCTACATTCTTAATGTGGCTCCGGGTACGTACACGATTGAAGTATCCTGTGTGGGTTATCAGACAAAACGGATTGAAAATGTGGTTGTCGAATTCAATAGAACAGCCCGACTGGAGGTGGAACTCACCCAGACACCGATCGAAATCTCGCCGGTGACGGTCACCAGTAAGATGCCCGCGGTAAAAAAAGACTATGTCGGTGCGACATACATCGTGAGAAAAACAGAACTACCGCACCTACCGTTTGACTACACCGCTGAACTTGTCTCTTTTCAGGCAGGGGTCGCCCATTCTGATACGGCGATCCACGTACGGGGAGGAAGAGCGACCGAAGTTCAATATATGATCGACAATGTTCCGATTGTCGATCCTCAAACCGGCGACCTGGCGATAAATATATCCAAGGGAATCGTCGACGAAATTATCTTTCTACCCGGAGGTTTTGATGCGGAATACGGCAGGGCGATGTCAGGAGTGATCAATTTAATAAGCGTACACCCGGAAGACCGACTGAAATTATCCGCCTACGCAAAGACTGAAAAGATCATGCCGTTCTACTACGACTTCGGTTATCAAAACTACCGTTCATCCATCCATCTTCCCTTTTCAAAGAGTTTCAAAGGTTTGATCTCCGCCGATGTAATGCATACGGACGACTGGGACCCGAAACTGTACATCCTGCCGCATAAGTGGCGTGATGATTACGCCCTCTACAGCAAATGGAGTCTCAGCCCATCAGGGAAATTGAAACTGGTGCTGAGTGGAGCTCTGTCGCGGATGCAATTTGATCGTTACAACACCCTCTGGCAATTCCACCTCGATCACTACCGGTCTGATATGCGAAAAGGCAACCTGCAGATTTTCAATCTGAATTACCTGCCCACTACCCGCTCTCTCTTCACCCTGACCACAAGCAGATTATATACAGAAAGAATATACGGTGTACGAAACAGCGATGATAAAGGACCTTTCAATGACTTCTCTTTCAAAGCATACGAAGAGCTGGAATGGCCCCGCGGAAGTGTGGATAATCCTTTCGGCGCCGTTTACCGACGGATCATCTGTGAAGGAGATTATCCTGAATATCAACGAAAATCCACCCAGATTATAAAGACCAATCTAAACGGCGACCTGCAGATGCACAAATATCACGAAGTGAAGTTCGGGTCGGAATATACTTATCAGGAGTTGACAAACTTCACGTATTTTATAAGTGATTCCCAGTCTCCGATTGTCGACGATTACCAACATCACCCAAAAGAATATGCCGTTTATCTTCAGGATAACATAGACTACAAAGGTGTCTATGCAAAAATCGGCTGCCGATACGACTATTTTTCGTGGGATATAGAAGGGATCGAACCGAAAACGGCGATCTCACCCCGATTCGGGTTCTCTTTCCTGGTCACGGAAAAGTTCCTTTTCCGTGCCAATATAGGAAGATATGTGCAACCCCCTTTATATGATTATATTTACAGCTACTACACCCTGCTGCCCCTGCCGTCGTATATAAAGGATATTCCACCGGTCGGAAATCCCGACATCGGCCCGGAAAAGACGATAAGCTATGAAATAGGGCTTCAGGGTGAAATCAAAGAAAATCTGAATCTGACGATCAATTCCTTTTTTAAAGACGTCTCCGACCTCATCGGCACCAGATATATAAATGTCGGCGCCCAGAATTATGTCTCTTATTTTAATGTAGAGTATGCGAATATCAAAGGACTGGAAGCGATTCTGGCGTTCTCAAATTCCCTTTTCAACGGGAAAATATCTTATACCCTATCCTGGGCGCGGGGTACAAGTTCGTATGCCAAAGAAGTCTGGGAGCGCCGCTACATCGATCCGGAATTCACTCCCGCGACCGAAGAATACGATCTTGATTTCGACCAGAGACATAGAATATTCATTCAGGGTGTGGTGAAGCTTCCCCTGCAGGCGAATCTCTACCTCTTCGGTTATCTGGGTGATGGATTTCCGTATACACCCCCCGGACCTGAAGGAAAATTCGAAGAAAGAAACATCCTGCGTCTTCCTTTTCAAAAACAATTCGACTGCGTGATTTCGAAATCGGTGAAGTTCAATAAATTCTCTTTAATGATAAATCTGGAGGTCATAAACCTTTTCGACCAGCGATATGAAGTAACCCCCCATTTTCCGGTGATCCCTGTTGAATCGATAAAAAAAGAAGATTTTGAGCACGACCCGCCCTACATCGACATCCATAACAGTTATTATAATCCCGGTGCCGACGGAAATCACGATGGTTTAATCGAGCCGTCTGAAGAATTCATAAACTTCAGAGAACTCATCTCCTGGACCGATGATTGGGTGAATGCCTATACTGCTCCGCGCAGAGCACGATTAGGGATAAGTATAAATTTTTAATTTATATAATAAGGAGGAAAATATGAAAATATTCAACCTGATCTTCAAGTTGTCATTCCTCTTCCTGCTCTGCTTCATTCTCAATACAAATCCCGCCTGTAAAGGACCCGAAGAATACAAACCTCCGGACGATTCTCTGGCTGAACCACCGGCAGCGCCCCAATTACTCTTTCCCCCAATGGACACCGAGTATGTACTGGTGCCTGATCCGGGTGTGGTGCAGATCGACTTCGACTGGACCGCGGTGAGCGGAACAGAGTATTATGAACTCGAATACAGTTCAAATCCTGATTTTATCAACGGTACCACTGAAACGAGCAGCAGTGACGGACTGACGATATTGTTCTCGAGTCCGATGGATATATACTGGCACGTCCGGGCAGCGAGTTCTGCATGGAAATGGTATACTGATTGGTCTGAAGTACGGTATTTCAGAATAAGACCGCCCCTTTAATAATTATGGATGTAAATCTTCACCTCGCCGAACCCGTGTTTCTGCGGAACCTGATGGTCTTTCCGATCAGAACGCCGAAATCCGACAACGGAATCGAACTCAATTCCATTGATGAAATCCTGTCTTCTGGAAGCGCCCGTTTCATGGAACTCGACTCCCCTGAAATCAATGAGGTGGTGTTTGAAAACAGAAGTGACACGCCTGTTTTAATGCTCGACGGCGAAGAGATAACAGGCTCACTGCAGAATCGTATTATCACTATGTCAGGTGTCGTGGACGCCCGTTCATCAAAAAATATCCCGGTGGTATGCGTTGAAGGAGGAAGGTGGCAAGAACTCGGTAAGTTCAACACCGGCTGTTTCTCTTACCCACGACTGCGTTCACTTCTGACAAAAAGCCGTTATTCAAAAATAGACCTGCAAAAAACGGTCTGGAAGGAAATAGAGAGAAAATTGACGGTGACGAGAACACGCTCAATGACCTCTTCCATGCATGAGATTTACGACAACTTGCAGGAAGAGATTTCACGATATGTTGAAGACTTCACCGGATTGAACCACAATACGGTCGGCTTGATCAGTACCGCCGGCAGACAGATACTCGGTTGTGATATCTTTTTCAACAACAGGCTCTATAAAAAGTATGAGTTTAAATTACTCAGGAGTTACGCTCTGGATGCCCTTGAATATATGCAGAAAGGTGGAAACAGAGACAATGTGCGGACATTCCTGAACGCTCTTGAAGATATGCTGCGAAGGATAACCTTTAAAAAAAGAAATATAAATAAGGTGATAAAAAATAATATCCTGTCGGGTCAACTCCTCTTTCATGCCGGCAGGATGATACATTTATCAGCCTTTCCTGTATAGAGGTGCTGTTAAAAAAACTTGGAAAGTACGAGATAATCGACTGGCTCGGCGGCGGTAGATTCGGTGACGTATTTTTAGCCCGCGATACCATTCTGGAAAAAGAATTCGCCCTGAAGATATCCCGCATGCGGAAAGAAGAGATAACCATGCTCAAGGATGAAGCGAAACTCCTTGCTTCATTAAACCATCCCAATATCGTCAGATTTTACAATATCGACTTCATCGAAAATAAATTCGTGCTCGTTATGGAATACATAAAAGGAAAAACCCTTCGCGACGTGATCAGCGACCAGGGAATGGAAATATCTCTTTTCACCTCAATCGCGGTTCAAATTCTCGAAGCCCTTGACTATGCGCATGAGAATAAGGTATTGCACCGGGACATAAAACCAGAAAATATTCTAATTACCGAAGAAAAAAAGAAACAAGTCATAAAGGTAACCGATTTCGGCCTGGCGCGTTTCATCAAAACCGATTCGATATCCGCATCCACTGCAGGAACACCGATCTACATGTCTCCTGAGGTGTGGTCGGGGAACTTCGACAAAAAGTCGGATATCTGGAGTGTCGGTGCGGTATTCTATGAATTGCTCACCGGTGCGCCGCCGTACCTGGCTGACAATCTAAACACACTGCGCCGTAAAATAGAAAAACAACAATTCACCAACCCGAGGGTCCTGCGGTCCGGCATACCCCAGTACCTTGAAGACGCTGTTGTTCAGTGTTTGAATACAAATCCCGCTTCACGCCCCTCCTGTAAAGAACTGCTCCAGAAGATAACAAAGAAAAGCAAAGCGATAAAGATAGAAGCAGAGTTTGTCGTCCCGCAAAAAGAAAGAAAATCATTCATTCTCACGCCCGACCAGAAAGAGGTCCTTGAAGCGCTGGACAGAAGAATTCTACTCCTCGGTCAAGCCGGCTGCGGCAAGACGACGACCCTCATTTATGCAGTCGCGGAATTGATTAAAAAAGGCGTTCCACCATCAAAGATTCTCGTCTGCACCTTTACAAACAAAGCCGCAAACGACGTAAAAACCCGCCTTCAGTCCGTCGAAAATTTTTCCGGGTATGAACTCTGGGTCGGAACTTTCCACACCCTGGCTTTACGGATCCTGAGGCGTGATGCTGAACGTCTTGACATCGATAGTGATTTCTCAATTGAGCAACCGAAAAAAATATTCACCGCGATGAAGTTGAACACCGGTAAATATCGGAGTAATGCAATCATAAAATTCATCGAGATACTCAAATCAAAAGGGATTACACCTGAGAAGTTTAAGCCGAAAGGCAACTGGGAAGAATACTGCTGCAAGGTCTATAAACAATACCAGGATTATCTTCGGAAAAACAGCATCCTCGATTACGATGATTTAATACTTTATGCAATCAAATTACTTGAAGAGTATGATGACATAAGGGAATACTATAATAACCGTTTTGAATACATCTTTGTCGATGAACTGCAGGATATAAACCCGGCGCAGTACAGATTCATCTCTTTGTTATGCCGGGATAAATTTTTCTTCACCGGCGACGGAGACCAGGCGATATACGGCTGGCGCGGTGCCGACCCCGCTTTAATCTACAAAATACCCAAAGATTTTGAAAACGTCAAAATATTCAATCTTACAAGAAGTTTCCGGCTGCCGCAAAGTATCATCGAACTCGCCAACAATATGATGCTCAGGACCGCCACCGCGGTCTCCACGGCGGAAAGCGGTGAAGCTCTGGTTTACGCGGCGAAATCTGAAAAAGATGAAGCAAATTACATCGTCCGTGAAATTAAAGTTCTGAGAAAAGAAAAATTCCGTTTTCAGGACATCGCGGTCCTCTATCGGATGAATTATATCTCAAGGGTTTATGAAGAAGCGTTTATCAAATCACAAATTCCATACACCTTAATCGGCGGAACCGCTTTTTATGAGCGTTCCGATATAAAACCCCTGATTGAATATCTGGAGATGCTCGAAGAGCATTCTGATATTTCAATCTCCGCAACATCAAAAAATGAATTGATTGCAAAGATGACCGCCCTGTTCAAATTGACGAAGAAGCATACCGAACGGGCTGTAAAGATATTCGACTATCATCTTCAGAATATCAAAAATCTGTCGCCGGCTAATATTCTGACCGAGGTATCAAATGCAACGGGATTGAAAGGAGAAAATGTGGATGAATTAATTTCAGTGGCGCGCGAATTATCACATACCGGAATCAGCGGTGTTCTGAATGAAATAAAGTTGCTCCAGGAGCTGGATCTGGCGGACTGGGGAAAAGATACTGTAAAACTGATGACCGTCCACAGCGCAAAAGGACTTGAATTCCCCGTGGTCTTTGTCGTCGATCTTGCAGAGGACATCTTTCCCCTCACCAAAAAGATGGTTTCACAAACAGAGCTTGAGGAAGAAAGAAGACTCTGCTATGTGGCGGTCACCCGCGCCCAGAAAAGACTCTATCTTCTCTTTCCAAAACGGCGATACGGCAGATATCAGCAGCCGTCAAGATTTCTGGTGGACATGCTGGGTTCAAAATTCAACAACCAATACAGAAGCGGTCTGTTTTGAAAAATTTCTTTACCGCCCGTCATCCGCGGAGTCGCCTCTTGCGTCGGAAATATACAACGGTCAAAACGAGCAGAACGGCAAGAAGCACCAGCGTGACGGTGATATTATAATTTCTTAAAAACCTGGACGCCTCATCCCAGGTGGAACCGACATAGAATCCCGCCGTCACCAGAAAAAGATTCCACAAGAGGACGCTCACCAGACTCTGGAAAAAAAATCTTCTGCTGTCGAGCTTCACGATACCCGCGGCGAAACAGAGCGGCGCCCTCATCCCCGGCAGGAAACGATTCAGAAAACCTATAAGATTTCCCCGCTTCGCGAGTTTCAATTTCGCTTTATTGATCAACGACACGGGAAAGACTCTTCGCAAAAAGGAATTCGACAGATAATGGAGCAGTTCATCCCCTTTCTCCTTTCCGATGTAATAAAGTATCATAATGCCGGCAATGCTGCCGATGACGGTACAGAGATAGATAATGTAAGGATTGAATCCGCCGCGTCCGGCAAGAAAAGCAAAGACCAGAACAAAGGCATCAGAAGGATACGGCGGAAAGAGACTTTCAAACAGTGAGTTAAAGATCAGAAAGGAGTAAACAAGTAAAGGAGAGCGGGCTGCAAGCCATTCAAACATATTATTTATTATAAGATTTTTGTCTTTTGAAAAAATTACAGATAACCCTGTATGTCTTCCTGAGATCCCGATATTCTACAAAAATCATGACATCAGTATGGGCGGTTAACACCTCCCATATGTTGATCCCCTCTTTTGCTATCGGTGAGACAATCTTTTTGATGATACCCGGTTCATTTATGAATTTATAACTTCTCACCAGTATTTTGCCGATCTGTTTCTTTAAATTCAGGAATTTTAAATTTTTGCTCTTCTTTAAAACCGGGGAAAGCAGTCGATAGGCATCTTCCCCTCTTTCTTCTTCCACGTACAGGGCGATCAGATTATCGGAAACGGTTATCGAATAAATCGATATATCGTGTCTGGCAAGCAATGATGAAATCCGACTGAGCAATCCCGGTGTTTCCGGAATCTTGTTTCCCACAAAGGTCAGAACAGAATAAGGTGTATTCGAAAATTTTACGGTGATTTCCCGTCCAAAGTAAATTTCAGTACCGGTTCTACGACGTATGTCGGTGACCTTCATCTTTTTCAAACTCCGCTGATGTTTCAAAGAAATCGGATTCAATACCTGGGCGCCTGAAGACGCCAGCAATCCGAGTTCAGCGGCGTTGAGTGAAGAGATCTTCTCTGCGCGGTGATACAATCGGGGATCGAGATTCAATATGCCGCTGGATTCTTTTATCAAAATCAGTTCCCGTGCTTTGAGTAATTCACTGAAGAGCAAAGCGGAAATATCACTGCCGCCCCTTCCCAGCGTTACGATTCTGCCTCTGCCGTCTTTTGCGATAAAACCGGGGATTATAATAACATCCAGGTCTTTGAATAGAGGAAAAATATATTGTTTGATCTTGGTGTGGGTTTTTTTCAAAATCCGGAAATCCCTCTTTTCATTGACCTTTTCACCGGAAAGTCTCTGTGGATTCTTTAAAGAAATGAAAAGCGGCCATTCCTTCATCCAGGGTAAAACAGCCTGTGACTTCACGCCCAGCGAGTGGAACGTCGATTCAAAAAGAAGGCTCGCCTCGATTTCTCCGAAGCCGGCGAAACGTTCGAAGTCCCAAAAACACGGCTGGGGTACCGCATTTAAAAATCTTTTTATGAGACGATTTGTCGCATTCTTCATCGCCGAGGTCACAAGACACACCCTGTACTTTCTGCCGCCGGAACAAATCCCCCTGGCGATCTTCATAAAATCAGCGGGGGTCTTTAATACAGAACCACCGACTTTAAAGACCTTAATACAATTCATTATTTATCAATGTTCTGAACTGTTCCCTCTTCCTTATTAAAACGAAATTCTTTCGATCATAAAGATACTCGGCGGGAAGCAATCTGCCGTTGTAATTTGAAGCCATGGTCCGGGTGTAAGCACCGCAGTTGTGAATAATAACCCGATCACCCGGTTTAAGCGGAGGCAGGGAAAAGAGACCGAATTCATCCGAATTCTCGCAAAGTGGTCCGGCGACCCGCACCTTTTTTTCCTTTTTCTTTTTTGAAAAGAACGCCTCAATATGATGATACGCATTATACAAAGCGGGTCTGGGGTTTTCCGTCATCCCGGCGTCGATTATATAAAGAGGACGCCTCTGCCGCTGCTTCACTGATATCACTGTCGCAATAATATAACCGGCATTGCCGACCAGAAATCGTCCCGGTTCAAGAAATATCTTCACCCGGTATTGTTCGCCAAGTCGTTTGTACGCCCTGACTATCGGCTTAAAATCGAGTTCTGTTTCCTTGGGGTGGTAAGGAATGCCGAATCCTCCTCCGAGATTGATATATTCAACCGCGATATCTTTACTTCGGAAAAATTCAATCAGTTCCATGACTTTTTTTACACCTTTAATAAACGGCGTGGGTGAAAGAATCTGGGAGCCGATATGTGAATGAATTCCGACAAACCGTGCCCAGCACAGCCGTCTTGCAACGACGGCGACATCTTCCAATCGCTCGCACTCAATGCCGAATTTACTCGACCGGGCACCGGTTGAAAGATGGGGATGTGTTTCAGGAAAGATCCCCGGATTTATCCTGGCGAACAGTTTAATCTCCCGTTTCAACCTGCGGGCGCACTTTTCAAGCAGAAGAGCCTGGTCTATCGCTTCAAAATTGTAGTAGACCACTCCCTTCTTTACTGCATAGAGGACCTCTTCTTCTTTTCGGGCGATGTTGTTATAAAGAATGTCTTTCGGAGCAAAACCGGCTTTAAGGCAGATGAAAACTTCGCCCGGCGACACAACTTCCGCGCCGACACCCGCTTTTCTTATTATCTCCAGAACCGAAAGTGAAGTATTCGCCTTCACTGCAAAAAAAATCCGGGCATTACATCGCGAAAAGTATTTTGTTAACTTCGCTATATTTTTTATTATTCTATCCCGGTCATAAAGATAAAAAGGTGTAGCAATCTCTCTGCTTTTAACCAAGATCTCCCTTCGCATGGTTTTTTGAGTATATTCAACCAGCCGTTTTTGTCAAGAATGGAACAGTCTGACTCCTCTCCTCTGCCATTCCTTCGTTTCACTCAGGACGACGTCTGAGTCTGCCATGGTTATGCAATTATATCTTGACAGCTTACCGATTTTTACTATACTATAATCAGTAACTAAATGGTAAGATTGGTAAAAAGAGTATCTTAGTAAGGAGGAAAAAATGGTGAAACTCTGTAAAATAAGTATCTTATTGAGCATCTCGTGTATTCTCCTCTGGGGGGTATACGATTGATTATTCTCCAACAGCATTCTCTTTTTATAAAGAGAATGGTTTTGACCGAATAAAGGCACCGAAGTTCAGTCTTCGTGGTGAGCCCGGCACACCTGAGTTGCCGGCAGTATATCTTAACTATATCATCCCACCCGATGCCCAGGCAGACTCAATAATTGTATCCCAATTTCAGTTGGTTCAAATCCCTGGTGATTATCTAATCTATCCAGCTCAGCCATCCGGATTTACTGGTGAAACTTTGCCCTGGGTGCCGCCGGATACCATAATTTACAATTCTGACAGCCTTTTTCCAGGTAGCTTTATCAGAATAACCAATGCCGGTATAATGGATGGTGCCCGGATAGTGACGATTGAGCTCAGGCCTTTGCAGTATCGGCCTAAGACAGGGCGGTTGTATATTGTGCGTCAGATCCAGTTTGAGTTTGTTTTTGGTTCAAATGGTCTTCCTGAATTGAGACCTCAGATTCGGGGCAGATATGAACAGGCGTTATATGATGCGGCAATTAGGAAGTTTGTAGAAAATGATTATGAAATTTCTGCGTATTATCAAAGACCGACAATTGTTGAAGAAAATGAAATTGGCACCCTGGCACCGATTCCTGGTGCTCCCGGGGTAATAATTGCTCCGGAGGAATTTCATAATGCTTTCCAGCCCTATGCAGATTGGATGACGGATCAGGGCACAAAGACAATACTAATTACGCCTGAGTATATTTACTCGGCATTTCCTCAAGGGGTAGATGGGGCAGAGAAAATCCGTCTTTATATAAAATGGTGCTATCAACACGCAGGTGGCACATATTTTATTCTGGGGGGTGATGATTATTCGAGCGGTGGAGTTTCCTTTTTACCGGTAAGATACTGTTATAGTCTTTATACAGTTCCGCCTGAGGATTCAAACTTTAGTGTGCCCTGTGACCTTTATTTTTCTGATTTAACTGGTGATTGGGATCAGGATGGTGATGGAAAATGGGGAGAAATAGGTGATGATGATGCTGACCGTTATCCTGAGGTCTATGTGGGCAGGTTAACGCCTTATTGTGTTCAGGAAGTAAATAATTGGATACGTAAGGTCTTTGGGTATGAGAAGAATCCAAACTTAGTTCACACTACTGCACTCTGGCTTTATAAGGATATGGACATTGGTGATGCTCCATCAGTATTTCCTGATTACTTTACGCACGATTTCATTGAGATGAATGATGCCCAGGAGGCAGTGGAAAATTATCTCAGTTATGGTTATGGGATTAACAATATCCATTGTCATGGTGTGCGTGACACTTTTTCTGATATTTCCCTAACGATTAAAGTTGCCGGATATTGGCCTTATACTCCTTCTCAATTTAACGACGGCCTTAATAATCTTGCAAACTTTGATAAATACTACTTTATTTACTCCTTGGCCTGTCAATATGGAGGGTATGATTCGCACTTAATTGACGATGATGATCCACAGACTCCACCTATTTACCCCACCGATACCTGCATCGCTGATGCATTTACAGATACCTACTCAGATAACATTGGTGCCTGTGCATTTCTCGGTTATAC